>NZ_JAAGPO010000261.1:0-11626 GCF_017104825.1 Burkholderia sp. Ac-20345
TCGGGCCGCAACGTCGTGCTGCGCGCCGACCGCGCGCTCGCCGAGGCGCGCTTCTCGCCGCTGGCGGATGCGCAGGGCGCGAACTGGCTGCGCCGGCCGTATTTCCGCTCGGCGATCGCCGAGCCGGGGCGCGTGCAGGTCACGCGGCCGTACCTGTCGATCAACGAGGCGCAGCCGTGCGTGACGCTGTCGGTGGCCGTGCGCGTCGGCGATGCGCAGCGCGTGCTGTGCGGCGATATCGACTGGGGCGACGACGAAGCGGACGCCGGCTAGCGCCGCGCGCACCGCAGGCGGCGAGCGGGGCGAGCGGCGCGGGGCGGTCGTTGCGTTCGCCGCGAGCTTCCCCGACAATGGCGCGACCGCGGGCCATCGTGACCGCGAGCGCGCCGTCCCGGGGGCCACCATGGCGGCGAATAACAAGGAAAACACAATGAAAAGACCGATTTCGCTGACCATTCTCGCGTGGATCATCATCGTGACGAACGCGATCACGTGCATCTATACGCCCTTCACGATCGGCATGCCGACCACCCAGGCGCTGCTGTCGCACTACCTGCTGCCCGTCTGGGCGACGCTCGGCATCAGCGTGATCCTCGAAGTCGTGAACGTCGTGATCGGCATCGCGATCCTCAAGGGCCGCGAATGGTCGCGCAAGACCTACATCGCGACGGCCGTGTTCAGCTTCGCGTTCTCGTTCATCAACATGCCGGCGTCGATGTACGCGGTGCTGATTCCGGGCGTCCTGCTGTTCGCGCTGTTCGTCTACCTGCTGTTCCGGCGTCCCGCGACCGCGTATTTCCAGGCGAACGCATGAGCTTCGTGCGCAATGCGCTCGCGATCGTGCTGTTTGCGATCGCGGGCATGTGCGTGATTACCGCGCAGATGATGGCGTTCATGAGGCTCGGCCACATGGGGCCGATGCTCGTGTTCGTCGCGGTGCTGAGCGGGTTGTCGGCCGTGCTCCTGGCCGTGGGGGCATTCGCCGGCGCGTTCCGGCCACGTGCGCGCGGCGCGGGCATCGCGCTGCTCATCGCGACCGCGACCACCGCGTTCGGGATGATCGGCTGGGTGACGCTGCTGCTCGCGCCGGGGATCGTCGACGTGTTGCAGCAGCAAGGCGTGGACCTGAACGCGCGGATGTTCCGGTTCGCGCCCGGCACCGTGGTGACAGGCCTGTCCGCGCTCGTCGGCGTGTGGCTCGCGCGACGCGGTTGACGGTGCGGCTGACGGGGCGCGGCTGACGGCGCGGCGGCCGTCACGCTGGCGTCCGTCACGCGGCTCGGCTAGGATGCGCGAATTGTCCAGACGATTCGCAGGCCGCCCATGAACCGAAACGCCGCCTCTTCCGTTCTCCTCGAAGTGATCGCCACGACCGTCGGCGATGCGAAGGCCGCCGCCCGTGCGGGCGCCGATCGCCTCGAACTCGTGACCGCGATCACCGAAGGCGGGCTGACGCCGAGCGTCGGCCTGATCGAAGCCGTCGTGGCCGCTGTGCCGATTCCCGTCAACGTGATCGTGCGACCGCACAGCCGGTCGTTCGTCTATGACGCCGACGACCTGCGCGTGATCGAACGCGACGTGCGTGCAGCCGTCGCGGCCGGGGCGAACGGCGTCGTGTTCGGCGCGCTCGACGCGCGCGGCGACATCGATCTCGACGCCCTGGCCCGCATCGCGGCCGCGGCGGACGGCCGCGCGCTGACGTTCCACCGCGCGTTCGACGTGTCGCGCGACCTCAACGCCGCATTCGACGCGCTGCTGCGCGTGCCGGCCGTCACGTCGGTGCTGACGTCGGGCGGTCATCCGTCGGTGCTCGACGCGGTCGCGACGATCACGCGGCTGGTGCGGCAGGCGGCCGGCTCGACCTGCACGGTGCTGGCCGGCTCGGGGCTCACGGTCGACGCGGTCGGCGATTTCGTCCGTGCCACCGGCGTGCGCGCGGTGCATTTCGGCTCGGGCGTGCGGCCGCGCGGCGAGGTGCTGGCACCGGTCGATCAACCACTCGTCGAGCGCGTGCGCGCGGCGATCGACGGTGCGGCGGCACACGTGTGACGCACACGGCGCACGGCCGCTGCCGCTGCCGCTGCCGTACGCGCCGATACGACACATCGGTACGCCATCCGGAAGGGCGGGCCACATGACGGGCGCGTCACACGCCACGCAGGACGGCGCAGACGACGACGGCGCGCCGGGCTGGGACGCGCTCGGCGGCGCGTGCGTCTATTCGGTACAGGCGCTGGCGCGCACGCCGCAGCCGCGCGCCGGCGAGTATGCGGTCGACGTGCTCGACGGCGTGCGCTGGCGGGTCGAAAAGACCGTGATCCGCGACGCACAGGGCAGCGCGGTGCCGACGATCGGATGATGCACGGCGGCGTGCGGGCGCCCCGTCACGTATTGCGCACGAACCAGGTCCGCTTGGCCGTGCCCAGCAGCGCGCGATAGACCACCCACGACACGACGAACGTCGCGGGCGCCGACAGCGACGCGGCAAACCCCGTTGCCTGGTTCAGCGCGAGTCCAACGAACGCGCCGGCGAACCACGCGGTCAGCCCGCCCGGGTTGAAGGTCGGCACATGGGCGTCGCGGCATTCGACGTCGTCGCCGACGAGCTGCCCGTACCGGTCGGACAGGATGTGCGCGAGCGCAACGCCGACCCACGCGACGACGAAGATGCCCTGGTACGCGAGTGCCTGCAGGATCCGCGAGAAGATGTCCGCCATCATCAGCGCATAGACGACCGCGCCGACCACGAGCGCCCACACGAATTTCGGCGCGCGCAGGCCGGCCACCTTCAGGAAAAACGCCTGCATGTTGACGGTCGCGAGATAGTAGTTCGCGGTGTTGATGCGCGATTGCGTGACCCACACGAACAGCAATCCCCACACCCCCATCAGTTTCAGCAGCGCGAGCACGACCGATACTTCGGAGAGCGTACCGAGCCCCGGAATCGTGCTGACGAGATAGATGCCGGCTGCGCCGTTGACGAGAAACGTGACGAGGTAGAACGGCATCCCGAAGTTGAAGCGGCCGTGATAACCGGCGTCTTCCTTGCGGCCGAAGCGCGCGTAGTCGAACGTGAACATCATCAGCACCCACACACCCATGTAGTAGACGAAGCAGTGCCACCAGCCGCCGGCCGGCACGGCGCCCGTCGGGCCGAAATCGAGCCAGGCCGCGTTGTAGCCGTATTCGGCCGTCGCGAGCCCGACCGCCGCGAGCAGCCCGAGCAGGTAGAACGGCAGCAGCACGCCGTTGAACTTGTCGAGCCAGTGCTGCACGCTGCCGAACACGAGCGGCACGCTGTAGCAGACGACGATCAGCGCGGCCCATTTGTAGTCGAGCGCCGGAAACTGGTGATGCGCGGCAACCGCGATCACCGAGCCTTCGAACACCGCGTAGTAGATCGCCGTCGCGAAGAAGATCAGTGTCGCGAGCGCCGCGCCGGCACTGCCGAACAGCACGCGCGAGAACAGCGCGACCGAGAGTCCCGTGCGGATCGCATAGCGGCTGATGACCGTGTTGACGAGGCCGTACGACACGACCGACAGCGCCATCCCGATCAGCGCGTTGCGCGCGCCGTAGGTGAGCGCGAGCGTGGCACCCACGACGATGTAGAACACCGCGCTGCACACGGCCCACCACGCCATCGTCAGCGAAAAGGGCGGCATGCGCGCGTGGTCGGGAACGGCGAGCGTCGACAGGTCGAGATCCTCGTCGGGGCGGGCCTGAGCCAGGTTGGCCATGATCGTGCTCCTTGATGAGCAGAAACTGCGTACGACGTCTCGGCCGCGGCACATGCGATCCGCAGGGTTGCCCCGACGTCGGGCGGGCAACCGGTTCGGCAGGTACGGAAACAGCGCGCAAGCGTCCCCGCCGCGCGGCGCACAGCCGCGCGGGCGGGAACCGACAGCGGAAAAGAAACGAGGGGGCGTCAGGCGCCCGGCACGCGCGCCGGGCGCCCGGTGCTCAGTCCCGCAGCACGGCGCGCAGCAGCGCGAGGCGCCGCTGGTACTCGCGGCGCGCGGCGAGCGCGTCGGCCATCGTCACGCGCACGAAGCGCGCGCGGTGGTTGGGCTGCATCTGGCCGATCAGGTCCATGTCGGCGCTGATGACCGTGCCGATCGTCGCGTAGCCGCCGCCCGACACCGCGTCGCGGTGCAGGATGATCGGCTCGAGCCCGGCCGGCACCTGGATCGAGCCGATCGGGTAGCACGCATCGACGATGTTCGACGGATCGGCGCCCGCGCCGAACGGCTGCTCGCGTGGCCGGAACTGCAGCGCGCGGCCGTTCTTGTAGCGGTAGCCGATGCGGTCGGCTTCGGGCGCGACCGTCCATTCGTCGTCGAAGAAGGTGCGCGCCGATTCGTCGGTGAGCCGGTAGTGGTACAGGCCCGTCAGTACGCGCAACTCGACCTGGTTGTCGAGCGGCCGGCTCACGGCCGCCGGCAGCTCGCGCCCTTCGCGGTGCGTGCCAACGGCAGCGCCGATCGGCAGCCGGTCACCTTTCTGCAGGCGCCGGCCCGCATGGCCGCCGATCGCGCCGAGCGTGTAGGTCGAGCGGCTGCCGAGCACGACCGGCACGTCGATGCCGCCCGCGACGGCGAGATACGCGCGCGCGCCGGCCTTCACGTAATTGAACGACAGCACGCTGCCCGCGCGGATCCGCAGCGCGATGTTGCAGCGCTGGCCGATGCCGTCGATCTTCGGCGTCATCTCGGCACCGGTGACGGCGATCAGCGCATCCGTATGAAACAGCAGCTCGGGGCCGAGCAGCGTGAACTCGAGCACGGCCGCTTCTTCGGGATTGCCGACCAGCAGGTTCGCCGCGCGCGATGCGTACTGGTCGAGCGAGCCCGACGGCGGAATGCCGACGTGGTAGTAGCCTTGCCGGCCCATGTCCTGGACCGACGTCGCGAGGCCGGGTTTAACGACCTCGATCAGGTTGTGCGCGTCAGTTTGCATGCAGCACCTCGACGAGAGAGCGGTTGACCGCATCGGGATCGCGCAGGAAGGCGTCGAGCGAGAATTTCACCGGGCGCACGCGCAGGGAGAAGGTGCCGGCCTCGACGTCGGCCACCGCGGCGTCGTAGGTCGCGCGATCGATCGGCTGGAATTTCACGATGTCGCCGGGCCGGAAGAACACCATGAAGTCGCGCAGGTAGTCGAGCCGCTGCGCGGGGTCGAAGATCGGCGCCGGCGTCACGCCGAACATCTGGTAGCCGCCCGCGCCGCGCACCGAGTAGATGCAGCCGAAACAGCCGCCGTGGCCGACCGTCAGCTTCGGCGTGTCGGTGCGCGGCCGCAGGTACTTCGGCACTTCGAGCTGGCGTTCGCGCTCGACCATCTGGTACATGAACGGCAGGCCCGCGACGAAGCCGACCATCGACACGAACCACGGCGAACCGGAGTGCGCGGCGATGAATTCATCCACGTCGCGCTTGCCGTTGATGCGCGCCGCATATTCGAGATCGGTCGATGACGGATCCTGGTGGCGTTCTCGAAACCGCATCAGCGTCTCGTGCGTCCACGGGTCGTTGTACAGCACGGGCACCTCGACGATGCGCGTGTCGAGTTCGAGCGGCGCGTCGCCGACTTCGGCCTCGATCGTCTTCAACAGCGCGACGAGCGCGTCGGGCTCGATCACGTCCGGATCGTAGCGCACCTGGTAGGACGCATTCGCCGGACAGATCTCGGTGATGCCCGGCACCGCGCGGCGCTGCAGTTCGCGCGTGATCGCCGTGCCCTTGAAGAACGCATCGAGCGACATCGATTCGCTGATTTCGACGAACACGAACTCGTCGCCGCCGAACGTATAACGGGTCGTCACATCGCCTCCCCGACGCGCACGGCGTCTGCATTTTCGGCTGCGTGTTGTTGCGCGGCGGCCGTCGCGGCCTCACGCCATCGCGGCATCCACGCTTCGAGGAAATTCGTGTGATAGCGCCCGGCGCGCACGTCGTCGTCCGCGAGCAGCGCGACGTGCAGCGGCGCGGTCGTTTTCAGGCCGCCGACGTGCAGCTCGCCCAACGCGCGGGCCAGGCGCTGCAGCGCGGCCGCACGGCTCTCGTCGTGCACGATCAGCTTCGCGAGCAGCGAATCGTAGAACGGCGGCACGACGTAGCCCGGATAGAGCAGCGAATCGACGCGTACGCCGGGGCCGGTCGGCCACACCAGTTCGTCGATCCGGCCGGGGTTCGGGCGGAAATCCTGCAGCGGATCTTCCGCGTTGATCCGGCATTCGAGCGCCGCGCCGCGCATCGCGATGTCCTGCTGCGCGAAGCGCAGCGGCTCGCCGTCGGCGATGCGCAGCGTCTCGCGCACGAGATCGACGCCGGTGATCGCCTCGGTCACCGGATGTTCGACCTGGATGCGCGTGTTCATCTCGATGAAGTAGAACTCGCCGCGCGCGTCGTCGAACAGGTATTCGAGCGTGCCCGCGCTGCGATAGCCGACCTCCTGCGCGAGTCGCGTGGCCGACGCGCACAGCGCGTCGCGCTGCGCGGGCGTGAGCGAAGGCGACGGTGCCTCCTCGAGGATTTTCTGGCGCCGCCGCTGCAGCGAGCATTCGCGCTCGAACAGGTGGACGACGTTGCGGCCGTCGCCGAGCACCTGCACTTCGATGTGGCGCGCCCGCGCGATGAAGCGTTCGAGGTACACGCCACCGTCGCCGAACGCGGCCTGCGCCTCGCGCTGCGCGAGCGGCAGCTCGGCGTCGAGCTGTGCGGCGTCGTGTGCGACGCGGATGCCGCGTCCGCCGCCGCCGGCGGCCGCCTTGATCATGATCGGGTAGCCGATGCGCGCGGCGACTTCCCGCGCCTCGTCGAGCGATTGCACGACGCCGTCGCTGCCGGGCACGGTCGGCACGTTGGCGTGCCGCGCGGTTTCGCGTGCGCGGGCCTTGTCGCCCATCGTCGCGATCACCCGCGAGTCCGGGCCGACGAAGATCAGGCCGGCCGCTTCGACCTGCGCGGCGAAAGCCGCGTTCTCGGACAGGAAGCCGTAGCCGGGATGGATCGCGTCCGCGCCGCACTGCCGCGCGGCGTCGAGGATCGCGGCGGGATTCAGGTAGCTTTTCGCCGCGTGCGACGAGCCGATGTGAACGGCTTCGTCTGCCATGCGTGCGGCGAGGCTGTCGCGGTCCGCGTCGCTGACCACGGCGACCGCGCGCATGCCGAGTTCGCGCGCGGCACGGATCACGCGCACCGCGATCTCGCCGCGGTTCGCGACCAGCACGGTCCGGATCCGCGACGGGCGGTAGAACGTGTCGTGGGAAGTTTCCGGTTTCATCGCGTCACCCCTCGATCCGCATCAGCACCTGGCCCGCGTCGACCGGCTCGCCGTCCTCGACGAGCAGCTCGACCACGCGCCCTGCGGCATCGGCTTCGATCTCGGTGAACTGCTTCATCACCTCGACGAGGCCGACCACCGCGCCGGCGGCGACCGTCGCGTCGACCGCGACGTAGTAGTCCGCATCGGGCGACGGGCGCCGGTAGAAGGTGCCCGGCAGCGGGCTGACGATTTCGTGCAATGCCATCGTGTGTCTCCTTGAATCAGTGATGGGCGGCGAGCGGTTGCGGCCCGGCGGTCCGGATGCCTTCACGGATCAGCGCGTGGCGCGTGTCGCGCACGAGGTCGAGCGCGCCCGGCGTGTCGCTGTGGATGCAGACCGAATCGAAATCGATGTCGATGTCGTCGCCGTCGATCGTCCGCACCTTGCCGTCGATGCAGGCGCGCAGCACCTTGTCGGCGACCTGGCGCGGATCGAGGCGGCCGACGCGGCGCGTGAACACGATCGAGCCGCTGCGGTCGTAGTCGCGATCGGCGTAGAACTCGCGGATCACCGGCTGCCCGTATTCGACGGCGACGCGGTACGTGACCGACGCCTCCATGCAGTACAGCCACAGGCCCGGATCGACGCGCTGCAGCGTTTCGATCAGCAGCCGCGAGAACGCCTCGTTGGCCGCCGCGTGCATGTAGAGCGCGCCGTGCGGCTTCACGTGCTGCAGGCTGACGCCGTTCAGGCGCGCGAACTCGCGCAGCGCACCGAGCTGGTACAGGATGTCGTTGACGAGCGCCTGCGGCGTTTCGGCGATCGTGCGGCGGCCGAAGCCGACGAGATCGCGAAAGCCCGGGTGCGCGCCGATGCCGACGCCGGCGTCACGCGCGAGCTGCACCGTGCGCGCCATGATGTTCGGATCGCCGGCGTGAAAGCCGGTGGCGATGTTTGCCGAGCTGATGAGCGGCATGATCTGCTCGTCGACGCCGTCGCCGATCGTCCACGGGCCGAAGCCCTCTCCCATGTCGGAGTTCAGGTCGACGCTGTGCTTCCTCATACGGTGTGCTCCTCCAGGTTCTCCGGTTCGCGTGCGTCGTGGCGCATGCCGAAACCGTGTTGAACGCAGGTTAGCCGCGTGGGGTGCGTCAAAAAAGTTCTATTTTTATATGCGACCGTATCGATTTTTTCGATATCGAGGAAATCGGCCACCAAGCACCGCCGGAGCAGGGATGGCAGGGTTTCCACGAGGTCGGGTTCATGGGCGCGGCACGGTTGTTATGATGTTTATCGCGTGCCCATCTGTTTTCTCATCGACCATGGCCCTGACCCTCAGACAGCTCAAGTATTTCGTCGCGACCGCCGAGCTCGGCCAGATCTCGCAGGCCGCGATCCAGCTCACGATTTCGCAGTCGGCCGTGACGAGCGCGATCAAGGAGCTGGAGGACAGCCTCGGCACGCAGCTCTTTCTGCGCACGCCGTCGGGCGTGACGCTCACCGACACGGGGCGGCGCTTCCTGAATCACGCGTACACGATCCTGTCGTCGGTCGACGAGGCGATGCGGATCCCGAACCTCGAAAGCACGCTGACCGGCACGCTCGCGATCGCCGCGAGCTACACGGTGCTCGGCTACTTCCTGCCGCATCACGTGCTGCGGTTGAACACGCTGTACCCGCGGCTGACGATCCACCTGCACGAGCTGAACCGCGAGTCGATCGAGGAAGGGCTGATCGCGGGCCGCTACGACATGGCCGTGCTGCTCACGTCGAACGTGTCGAATCCGGCACTCGTGCTGGAGCCGGTGATCCACTCGGTGCGGCGGCTGTGGGTCGGTGCGCATCACCCGCTGCTCAGGCACGAGAGCGTCACGTTCGCGGAAGTCGCGCGCGAGCCGTTCGTGATGCTGACGGTCGACGAGGCCGGGCAGACGGCGCTGCGCTACTGGAACGAGACGCCGTACCGGCCGAACGTGATCCTGCGCACGTCGTCGGTCGAGGCGGTACGCAGCATGGTGGCGAACGGCAGCGGCGTCGCGATCCTGTCCGACATGGTGTACCGGCCGTGGTCGCTCGAAGGGCGGCGGATCGAGACGATCGTGCTGCGCGACCCGGTGCCGCCGATGAGCGTCGGTCTCGCCTGGCGCAAGGACATCGAGTTGAGCCCCGCGATGCACGCGGTGCGCGACTATTTCCGGCACACGTTCATGGAGCCGCGTGCGTTGGGTGGTGCGGGCTGAGTGCGCGGCGCACGCGTAAAAAAAGCCGGGACGTATCCCGGCTTTTTCATGCGGCGGACGAATCCGCCGTGCGTTGCGCTTACGCGTTCGCCGACATCGCGTCCGCGTCGCTCGAACGGATGCCGAGGCGCTCGAACAGCGCACGATCCTTCTGCGACTGCGGGTTGCTCGTCGTCAGCAGCTGGTCGCCGTAGAACATCGAGTTCGCGCCGGCGAGGAAGCACATTGCCTGCAGCCCGTCGTCGAGCTGCTCGCGGCCGGCCGACAGGCGCACGACGGCCTTCGGCATCGTGATCCGTGCAACCGCGATCGTGCGCACGAATTCGAACGGGTCGAGCGGCGCGGTGCCTTCGAGCGGCGTGCCTTCGATCGCGACGAGGTTGTTGATCGGCACCGAATCCGGATACGGGTTCAGGTTCGCGAGCTGCGAGATCAGGCCCGCGCGTTCGCGGCGCGATTCGCCCATGCCGATGATGCCGCCGCAGCACACGTTGATGCCCGCGTCACGCACGCGGTCGAGCGTGTCGAGGCGATCCTGGTAGGTGCGCGTCGAGATCACCTGGCCGTAGAACTCCGGTGACGTGTCGAGGTTGTGGTTGTAGTAGTCGAGGCCCGCGTTCGCGAGTTCCTGCGCCTGCTCGTCTTCCAGCATGCCGAGCGTCATGCAGGTCTCGAGGCCGAGTTCCTTCACGCCGCGCACCATCTCGGTCAGCGCCGGCATGTGGCGCTCCTTCGGGTTGCGCCACGCGGCGCCCATGCAGAAGCGGCTCGCGCCGTTCGCCTTCGCCGCGCGCGCGGCATCGAGCACCGCGTCGACGTCCATCAGCTTCTCGGCCTTCAGGCCCGTGTCGTGGTGCGACGACTGCGAGCAGTAGCCGCAATCTTCCTCGCAGCCGCCCGTCTTGATCGACAGCAGCGTCGACAGTTGCACCGCGTTCGCGTCGAAGTGTTCGCGGTGCACCTGCTGCGCGCGGAAGATCAGGTCGTTGAACGGCAGCTCGAACAGCGCGACGACGTCGGCGACGCGCCAGCGCTGCGAGACCGGAGCGGCCACGGGAATCGCGTCGGGTTGCACGGTGGCGGCGGTCTGGGCTTGGGTCATATCGTTTTCCTGTCCTGGTCGGGGATGAGGGATCGGGGGATCAGTTTCTGTTGGGTCAATGCTGCGCGGTGCGCAGCGTCTCGACGAGCGCGGCGATGTCGAGCATCGCCGCGGCGGATTCGGGGGCTGCCGGGCTCAGGTGCGGAATACGGCCGAGCAGCGGCGCGCCGTGTTCGCGGGCGAGCCAGTCGCGCATCGTCGCGATGTTCTCGTCAGGGAACGACATGGCCGGGTCGACGTGGTTCGCAACCCAGCCGGCGAGCTTGAGGCCGCGTGCGGCGATCGCGTCGGCGGTGAGCAGCGCGTGGTTGATGCAGCCGAGCCGCACGCCGACCACGAGCACGACCGGCACGCCGAGCGCGACCGCGAGATCGGCCATGTCCTGCGTGTCGTTCATCGGCACGCGAAAGCCGCCGGCACCTTCGACGACGACGATATCCGCGCGCGTCAGCGCTTCGCGATGGCATGCGACGATCGTGTCGATGTCGAGCGTCACGCCTTCCTGCGCGGCGACGATATGCGGCGCGGCCGGTGCTTTCAGCAGGAACGGCGTGCGCAGCTCGGGCGGCAATACGACGTTCGCGGCTGCGTCGAGCTGGTCGGCATCCTCGTTGCGCCACACGCCGTCGCGTTCATACGCACCGGCCGCGACGGGCTTCAATGCGGCTGCGCGCAGGCCGTGCCGCGCGAAGCCGTGCAGCATCGCGGCCGATACGAAGGTCTTGCCGATTTCGGTGTCGGTGCCGGTGACGAACAGCGAGAGCGGAGCGGTCATGCTGCAGTCTCCCGCCGGGCCGCCCCAAGGGAGGCTGCGCCCCCCTCGGGGGGCAGCGAACGAAGTGAGCGTGGGGGCTGTTCCGTCTCCTGCGGAGCCGCGTCAACGGAGGCAGCAGCCGCGTCGCTGGCTTCGATCAGTGCGGCTTCGAGCCGCGCGAGATCGTCGAACGAATGCGCGGCCGACAGCGACACGCGCAGCCGCGACGTGCCGACGGGCACCGTCGGCGGCCGGATCGCGGG
>NZ_JAAGPO010000262.1:0-11661 GCF_017104825.1 Burkholderia sp. Ac-20345
TCGCACGCGCCCTGCCCGCGCGTGCGTTCCTGGTCGGCATGATGGGGGCGGGCAAATCGACGCTCGGCCGCGCGCTCGCGGCATCGCTCGGCTGGACGTTTGCCGATAGTGACGAGGAGATCGAGCGGCGCACCGGCCGCCCGGTCGCCGCGCTGTTCGACACGGTCGGTGAAGGCGGCTTTCGATTGCTCGAAACGCAGATCGTCGACGAACTGACGCAGCGCCCGAACGTGGTCGTGGCGACCGGCGGGGGCGCGGTGCTGAATCCGCGCAGCCGCGCGCGCTTGAGCGAGCGCGGCTGCGTGATCTACCTGCATGCGGATCCGGATGTGCTGTGGCGTCGCACGCGCGATGACACCCGCCGGCCGCTGCTGCAGGCGGCCGACCCGCGGCAGACGCTCGCCGCGTTGTACCGCATGCGCGACCCGCTGTATCGCGAATGTGCGCATGCGCTCGTCGACACGACCTCGCAGGATGTCGCGCGCGCGACGGCCGACGTGTTGACGGTGCTGCTCGCACGGATCAACGCGCTGGATGGGAGGCGTGCACGACGCATGTTCGCTTCCCTGCCCTCGAATCGATGACGACATGCATGAAGGCGGCCCGGACGTTGGGCGTCAGACGCGTTTTCGAAACGGCGAGTTTTGATTTTCAATCATGCTATTGTGATAAGAAAAGTTATCCGAATAGATTCGTAGGTTTATCCAACTGCGTGTTCCGCGACGGACAAATCGGCTCGTCAAGCCGCAGGAAAAATAGCCCCTTCGGTGAGATTGCGCGACGCTTCAACATTCGCGCAGCGCGTCGAAGGGCTTGAACGCGACGTCGGGCGCCAATTGGCTGAGCAGCAGGCGTAGCGGCGGCGCATCGCGGTTCAGTCGCGAATATCGCCGGCGTTTCGGCCAGCCTCCCGGTGAAAACACCGAACTCGTGCAGTCAGGCGACGCCGCGTCAATGGCCGGCCACGGATCGTCCAATCCACGCCTTCACGTGCTGACCGGCCGTGCTGACCTGAGACAACCGCCCCTCCCCGCATTTGTTCCCCCGACGCAAGACTGTTGCTCCACGGTGGGTGTTCGAGATTGCAACCGGCGCGCCTACAGTTCGCCCATCGGATTCACGGATCCGGTCGGCACCAAAGCCGAGAACCCATCACCCATCGAGGCAAATCATGAGCGCATCCAAAGTCATCATCGTCACCGGCGCATCGCAAGGCATCGGCGCGGCAACCGTCGAAGCATTCCGGGCCCGCGGCCATCGCGTCGTCGCCACGTCACGTTCGATCGGACCGTCGAACGATCCCGATCTCGTCACCGTCGCGGGCGACATCGGCGACGCGGCCGTCGCGCGGCGTGTGGTCGACGCCGCCATCGAACGGTTCGGCCGCGTCGACACGCTCGTCAACAACGCCGGGATCTTCATCGCAAAGCCGTTCACGCAGTACACCGCCGACGACTACGCGCAGATCACGAGCGTCAACCTGAACGGTTTCTTCCACGTCACGCAGCATGCGATCGCCGCGATGCAGAAGCACGGCGGCGGCCACGTCGTGAGCATCACGACCAGCCTGGTCGATCACGCGAACAGCAACGTGCCGTCGGTGCTCGCGTCGTTGACGAAAGGTGGATTGAATGCGGCGACGAAGTCGCTCGCGATCGAGTATGCGAAGGCCGGCATTCGCGTGAATGCGGTGTCGCCCGGCATCATCAAGTCGCCGATGCATGCGCCCGAAACGCATGCGACGCTCGCGTCGCTGCATCCGGTCGGCCGCATGGGCGAGATGAGCGACATCGTCGACGCGATCCTGTACCTGGATTCGGCACCGTTCGTCACGGGCGAGATCCTGCATGTCGACGGCGGCCAGAGCGCCGGGCATTGAGTCGCGGCGTCGAATCCGCGAGCCGGCGCGCCTATCGCGATGCGCCGGCCCGTTTGGCGCGTGTCCCGGCCGCAGGCCTGGCGGGCGCGTGCGCCAGATGCTCGATGAGGAAGTCGACGAACACGCGCACGCGCGACGACAGAAAGCGCGCATGCGGATACAGCAGCATGAACGGCCGCGACCGGCCGCCAAGGCCGGGCAGCACTTCCACGAGCGTGCCGGCGCGCAGATCCTGCTCGACGATGAAGCGATAGGTCTGGAACAGCCCCGCCCCGCTGCGCGCGAGCGTCACACCGGCAAGGTAGTCGCCCGACGTACCGTAGCTGCCGGTCGTCGCGACGTCGATTTCCTCCGATCCATCGTTGAACAGCCAGGGAATCCGCCGCCCGCTGCTCGGCAGCTCGAACTGGACGCATTCGTGCGCATGCAGATCGTCGATGGCGGCCGGCATGCCCGCGCGCTTCAGGTAGCCGGGCGTCGCGACGACCACGAGTTCGGCGTCCTCCAGCTTGCGTGCGACCAGGTTCGAATCGGCCGGCGCGCTTCCGCGGATCGCGAGATCGTAGCCTTCCTCGGCGAAGTCGATGTTGCGGTTGCTCAGGTGGGTTTCGACTCGCACGTCCGGATACCGCTCGCGAAACGCCGGCAGCAGCGGCAGCACGCGATAGTGCCCGTACGGCGTCGGCATGCTGATCCGCAGCAAGCCGGCGGGCGTGGCCTGCTGGCCGGTCGCCTCGCGTTCCGCGTCGACGAGTTGCGACAGCGCGTCGCGACATTGTTCGAAATAGCGGCGGCCGGAATCGGTCAGGCGGATCTGGCGTGTCGTGCGCACGAACAGCCGCATGCCGAGCCGCTCCTCGAGCCTCGCCACCGACCGGCTGACCGCGGCCGGCGTGACGCTCGCCGCGTTGGCCGCCAGCGTGAAGCTGCCGAGTTCTGCGGCGAGACAGAACAGCTCGATGCTGCCGAGCAGCAGATCGTCGAATTGTCGTTGCATGGGGCGGTTCCTGCCGTCTCCGGCGTGTGGCGCGCGATGGAGCCGAGTGTGCATGAATCTCGTGCGGGAAACCAGCGGGTACGCATCGCGCGATTCGTTACACCGCGTCGTGAATCAATTGCTCCGCTGACATTTACCGGCTTCGGCCGCATGACTACAGTGACTCACAGGCAGCACCGATATCCCGAACCCATTTCCCGCAAGGAGCACGACATGACCGTCGAACAGAAACTGGCCGACCTCGGCCTCGCGTTACCCGAACCGCCGAACCCGCTCGGCAGCTATACGGCCGTCAGCGAAGCCGGCAACCTGCTGTTCGTCTCCGGACAACTGCCGCTCGTCGACGGCAAGGTCGCCTTTACCGGCCGCGTCGGCGAGCAGTTGAGCGTCGACGAAGGCAAGCATGCCGCCCGGCTCGCGGCGCTGAATGTACTCGCGCAGATCCGCCGGCACCTGGGCGGGTTCGAGCGCCTGCGCAAGATCGTGCGCGTCGAGGGGCACGTGAGTTCGGCCGACGGCTTTTTCGGGCAGCCGGCCGTGATCGACGGCGCGTCGGACCTGTTCGCCGCCGTACTGGGCGGCAAGGCCGGCCATGCGCGCTCGGCGTTCTCCCAGCGCCAGTTGCCGGCCGACGCGGCCGTGATCCTCGTCGTGATCGCCGAGATCGACGCGGCGTGACTAATCGGCCGCCCCGCGGGGCGGCCAGCCAATTCCGGGGCATATTCGCCCGCCCTGCCCGGATTTGTTACTCCTCGAATATCAGGGATCGATCGCCGGAAAGCCTTGCCCGGCAAAGCTGTACACGTTCCAGATACATTGAAATACAAAATATCGCATGCGATCTAATCGAATGCGCTTGACTCAGGTGCTCGTCTCGACGAAACTCCATCGCATGCGATCGAATCGCATCTGAGACAAACCAGCCAACTGACGGAGCAAATGATGAGCAAGATCGAAAAAGTGCTGTACACGGGCAAGACGCATACGACTTCGGGCGGCCGCGACGGCACGGCCCGCAGTTCCGACGGCCGCCTCGACATTCAGTTGTCGTCGCCGGGCAGCGCCGGCACCGGCACCAACCCGGAGCAACTGTTCGCGGCCGGCTGGTCGGCCTGCTTCATCGGCGCGATGCAGCTTGCGGCGCGTGCGGCGAAGGTGACGCTGCCGGCCGATCTCGCGGTCGACGCCGAAGTGGATCTCGGTACCGGCGGCAACGCGTACTTCCTGCAGGCCCGGCTGAACGTGAGCGTGCCGGGGCTCGATCGCGACGTCGCGCAGCGCATCGTCGACGCCGCACACCAGACCTGCCCGTATTCGAAGGCGACGCGCGGCAACATCGACGTCGAGATCCGTATCGCTTGAACGATGCATCAGGCGGCCGGGCGCCGCCTGCCGAATACCCGATTTCCTTTCTTTTTTCGAGGTGAATGATGAATACCCGACTGATCGCCGCCCTTTTCGTTGCTGTTTCGGCCTCTGTTGCCGCACCGGCGTTCTCCAGCGAAGCCACCGTGACGCGTGCGCAGGTGCGCGCCGAGCTCACGCAGTTGCAACAGGCCGGCTACCCGCTGAATCGCGCGACCGACGCAACCTATCCGGACGCTCTCCAGGCTGCACTCACGCGGATCCATGCGGCCGATGCGGTCGCAGGCAACGAGCAGGCTTCCGGCTACGGCAGCAACGGCGATGCGGCGACGCAAGCGGGCCGCCGGCATGCGGTCAACGTGGCCGACCGCTCGGTGTATTTCGGTCATTGAGCGCGGCGCATCGTCGATACGCGAATCCTGAATCCCTTCTATCCCAGTCCTGTCGAGGTAAATGATGAAAACCCAATTGATCGCAGCCCTTCTCGTGGCCGTTTCCGCATCCGCTGCCGCACCGGCGTTCGCCGATGCAACCGTCGTGTCCCGCGCGCAGGTGCGTGCCGAGCTCGTCCAGCTCGAACAGGCCGGCTATCGGCCGGGCCGCGCGAACGATCCGCACTATCCGGACGAGCTGCAGGCCGCGCTGACGCGCATTCACGCGAACGACACCACAGTGGCCGATGCTGCGACGTCCGGTTACGGCAGCGAAGCTGTTGCCGCGACGCAGTCGGGCAGCCGTCCCGCGACGCGGATCGCCGAGCGCTCGATCTACTTCGGTCATTGAACGAAACCGCGAACGGCGCCGGTGGCCGGCGCACGGTGCGCAACCGCTGAATCCCCATTTTCTTGTCGAGGTGAAAGATGAAGACCCAACTGATCGCTGCCCTTCTCGTTGCCGTGTCGGCTGCCGTTGCAGCGCCGGCGTTTGCGGGCGAAAGCACCGTGACGCGTGCGCAGGTGCGTGCGGAACTGGCCGCGCTGCAGAAGTCCGGCTACCTGCCGAACCGGCCCAATGACCCGAACTATCCGGACAATCTCCAGGCTGCGCTGCGCCGGGTCCGCGACACCGATGCAGTCGCGGTCGAGTCGCAGGCGTCGGGTTACGGCAGCGACGCCGGCGGTGCGACGCAGTCGGGCAGCCGCAGCGCGGTTCGCACGGCCGAGCGGTCGATCTACTTCGGCCATTGAACATGGCGCGTCGGAATCGTCGCGCAAGGCCGGGCAAGACGTGTGAGACACGGGGGCGCGCGAGCGTGGTGCGCGCGTCGTCGGTCTTCCGCGAAAAGCAGCGCTGCGGGTTGACATGCCCGACGTGCTTGCGTCGGCACGGGATTCGATAGCGCGCAGCGCCGACGTGGCTGCCGACTCTGGCGGCCGGCGAGTGTGGAAGATGAGGCCGCGGCCGTGGCAAGCCGAACCGTACCCCATCCCCGAGCGCGTTCACGATGATGGGTGTCCATCCGTCGATGGCCCGGCGCCGCTCGAGTCGAGCGATGGCGCATGGGGAAACCGGGTGATTTCGAGGCCGCGCAAAGTGGTTGCTTCCGCAACCGCATCCCGCTGTGGCCGCGCACCAGGCCACGGATGGTGAATCGTATCGATCCGGCGTTCGAAGCGATACACGACGGCAGGCGGAAAGTTCATCCACGCGACACCGACCCGGACGGCGCGAATGCGCATGGCCTCCAGATAACGCGCCGGGATCGGGCAGCGCGGCACGTACGTGAACTGGTAGAACGCGCCATCGGCAGTCAGGTGCCGCGCGAACGCGCAGTGAACGATCGCGACGGCCTGTTCGAGCGGCATCGCAACGAGCGGCAACCCGCTCACGATCGCATCCGCGCGCGCCCCGCCGAAGAAGTCGCCCGTCATGGCGAGTTGCGCCGCATCCATCTGCATGATCCGCAACGCGGGGAACTGATGCCGCAGCGTATTCGCGAAAGCGGGATCGGCCTCCACCAGCACCAGCCTGTCGCTCGTGACGCCGCGCGCGAGCAGCGCGCGCGTGAACACGCCGGTGCCCGCACCGAGTTCGATCACGGCGGCGCCGTCGCGCGGGATATCGGCGGTGATCATCGCGGCGAGCGCCGGGCCGGACGGCGCAAGCGCACCGACCCGGCGAGGATTGCGCAACCAGGTACGCAGGAACAGCATCCATTCAGGGATTCGCATCGACAGGCTCCAGACGGGATCGATCGGTCAACGACATGGCGGGCTAGACGGCCGCTTGCGCGGCCAGGTAGCCCGCCGTGATGAACAGCGTGTTCCAGAGCGCGATGCCGGCGGCGGCACCGGACGCGAACCGCGCGAAACTCGCTTCCAGCAAGCCGGCCAGCGCCGGTGCGACGAGCCGGACGAACGGCACCAGTTGCGACCAGAGCGCGAGCCGCGTGGGCCGCGCGCGGATTCCGTCGATCAGCGCGTCCATTCTTGCGGGCTGCAGCCTGCCCAGCGGCGCGACGCGGCGCAGCAGGCTCAGCACGCTGTCTTCCGGCCACAGGTTGCCGAGCGCGTAGTGCAACAGGCAGCCCGCGAAGCTGCCGAGAGCCGTGACGACGATCGCTTCCGGCAGTGTCCATGCACCTTGCGCGCTGGCGACGCCGATCATCGTGAGGAGCACGTGCGACGGCAGCACGGGGATCAGCCGTTCGATCAGCGACAGGCCGACGAGGCAGGCAATGCTGTTGGCGCCGGCCAGGCTGAGCGCGAGGCCGAACGGGACGAGCGTGGTGAGCTGGTTCATCGCGGCACCCCCGCGCGTCGGGTGCGCAACGCGCACAACGTGCGCGGCCTTCCATGCCAGAATGGCCCGCACCGGGACGGCGCGAAGGGGGAGCTTCGTGCCGCATTGCATTGCAGCAACGGAATTGAAGGACGTGACACGGTCATCGCGAGCCTCTCGAGAAAACGCCAGATGCATTGCACCGGCAATGCGGCGATCGGCACGCATCGTGGCCCCCCGGCTTTAAGAAGTTTTTAATCGCGGTCGGTCAGGCTGGCGACCTCGACATTCGAGGAGCGAAACCGATGCATATCCTGTTGGTAGAAGACGATGTGATGCTGGCCGACGCCGTTTGCGCGGGCCTCCGGCAGAACGGTTGGCGCGCGGACTGGTCGGCCGACGTGCCGGCCGCGCGGCTCGCGCTCGTCGGCCACGACTACGATGTGGTGCTGCTCGACCTGCAACTGGCGGGCGCGTCCGGTTTCACGCTGCTCGCCGCGATGCGTGCGAACTACGACCCGACGCCGGTATTGATCGTGACCGCGCGCGATCAGTTGAGCGACCGGATCCGTGGCCTCGACGCAGGCGCCGACGACTATCTCGTGAAGCCGTTCCAGCTCGACGAGCTCTACGCGCGGCTGCGCGCCCTGACGCGCCGCAGCCAGGGCCGCGTGTCGGAGCGCCTGATCTACCGCGACGTGCACGTCGATCCGGCGCGCAAGGAAGTCACGCGCGCCGGCGAGCCCGTTGCGCTCAGCATTCACGAATACCGCACGCTGCTTGCGCTGATGGAGCGGCAAGGCCGCGTCGTCACGCGAACGCAGCTCGAAGAGCGCGTGTACGGCAACGACAGCGAAATCGAAAGCAACACGATCGCCGTGTACATCCATCAACTTCGGCGCAAGCTCGGCGATGAGCTGATCGTGACCGTGCATGGCTTCGGCTATCGCGTCGGGGAGAGCCCGGCATGAAGTCGCTACGCGTGCGCCTGCTCGCGACCGTGATGGCGGCGGTCGTCGTGTTCTGGGCGAGCTGGGGGGCGTTTCTCGGCATCGGCCTGTGGCGTGAACAGCGCGGCTGGCGCGACGGCATGCTCGAGAGCGCCGCGCAACTGCTGCTCCTGTCGTTGCCGGATGCGATCGATCGCCTGCCCGCAGCGAACGCCCAGGCGGTGGTGCCGAAAGCCGCGTATGGCAAGTACGACGTCGCGTTCCAGGTGTGGGTCGATGGCCGCAACGTGATGCACAGCGCGGATGCGCCTGGGCCGGCGCTCAAGGCCGACCTGCGCGACGGCTACGGGGTGAGCACCGGTCGTGGCGTCGCGCACGACGAGACCTGGCGCGTCTACTCGCTGTCGGATCCCGCGGGCCGGATTCACGTTCAGACGGGCGGCCCGGCCACGACCTGGCAGGAGAAGGCGAACAATGCGCTGCAACTCGGGTTGTTCAATACGGCGGTGATGCTTGCGATGCTGGGCGTCGTGATCTGGTGGGTGATCCGCTGGTCGTTCGGGCCGGTGCGCGAGGTCCAGCGGGCGATCCAGCACAAGGCCGCATTCGATTTCTCGCCGTTGCCGCTGGTGACGCTGCCGCGCGAACTGCGCCCGCTCGTCGAATCGTTCAATCGCCTGCTCGCGCGGCTGAGTCAGGCCGTCGACACCGAGCGCCGTTTCATCGGCGATGCGGCGCACGAGTTGCGCACGCCGCTGGCGGCGCTGTCGGCCCAGGCGGAAGTGGCGTTGCAGGCGGACAGTCTGGCGGACAAGAACGAAGCACTGCGCCGGCTCGCAACGGGCGTCGAGCGCAGCGCGCGGCTATCCGGGCAATTGCTTGAACTGGCGCGGCTGGATGCCGGATCGCGCGCCGACCAGCATGGGCCGGTGGAACTGTCGCGGCTCGTTGCGCTGATCGCGAGCGACTTCGACGCGGCCGCGCATGCGCGCCGACAGACGGTGCGGATCGCGGTCGACCCGGTGCGCGTCTGGGGCGATCTGGACGAGATCGCGATTGCGGTGCGCAACCTGATCGACAACGCGCTGCGTTACGGCCGTGACGGCGGGCGGGTCGAGATCACGTGCGACGTTCCTGCCGATGCGGACGGGGCGCGGGTCAAGCTGCGTATCGCGGACGACGGGCCCGGTGTGCCGGCCGACGAGCGTGAGCGGATCTTCGAACGCTTTTACCGGGTACCGGGAACGGTGCAGCCGGGCAGCGGCATCGGCCTGTCGCTCGTTGCGCGCATCGCCGAGTCGCACGGCGGGTCGGTCGAGGTGACGGCCGGGATCGGGGGGAGCGGGCTGGCGGTGATCCTGTCGTTCCCGATATGGGTGGATCCGCAGCGCTGGCAGCGGTAGCGCGGGTTTCGGCAAGACGTGCTGACCGTGCTGCCCATGCTGCGCCGTGACGGTGACGCGATCGACGCTGCGCCGCGCCCTGCCCGTCCGTTCCCGGTCTATGCTGTGCAATCGAAATCTTCAATCGAGGAGCAGCCGATGTCCGATGCAACGACCGGAAACGCGACAGGCAGTGCGCACCCGCTCGACCATGTGGTGTGGAACGCGCTGACGGGCAGGCAGCGCCGCTTTGCGCTCGGCAACGACCGTGCATGGCGGTTTCCCGCGGCCATCGCGCCGTTTGCCGCGATCGAGGACACGAGCGCGGCATCCTTCGACGCGTTGCGCGCACTGATCGTTGCACACGGGCCGGCGGCACTGGTCACGCCGGACGAGGTCGAGGTGCCGGCGGGATTGTCGGCGATCCGGCGCGCGAACCTGTTGCAGATGGTCTGGCAGCGGCCGCTCGACCCGGCACCTGAATCGGGCTACGTCACGCTCACCGAAGCCGATGTGCCGGAGATGCTCGCATTGACCACGGCCGCGCAGCCCGGCCCGTTCGGCCCGCGCACATACGAGCTCGGCCATTACATCGGCATCCGCGGCGAAGGCCGGCTGGCCGCGATGGCCGGCGAGCGGATGCAACCCGACGGGTATACGGAGATCAGCGCCGTGTGCGTGGATGCCGCGTTCCGGCGGCAAGGGCTTGCGGCGCGTCTGATGCGGTCGTTGATTGCGGAGATCGATGCGCGTTCGGAAACGCCTTTCCTGCACGTCCTCACGTCGAACCGGGTGGCGATCGAGCGCTATCTCGCCCTTGGTTTCGTCGTCCGTCGCGAAATGCACCTGCTGGTGCTGGGCGACGCGCACGCGTGACGATGCGGCCGGCGCGATGCGCGTGCCGGCTGCAGGTTGTCCGGGTGTTTATTCGTCGGTCGACTGGATCAGGTTGCCGCGCAGCGTGACGATCGCCTTCTGCATCTTCGCGAATTCATCCGGCTTCAACCCGGTGGCTTCGACCAGATCCATGTCGAGCCCCTTCTCGCGCACGCGGCGGCCGCTCTTCGTCAGGCTGACGAGCACCTGGCGTTCGTCCGACGGATCGCGGTGCCGCTCCAGGTAGCCCATCGCCTCGAGCTTCTTCAGGATCGGCGTCAGCGTATTGGATTCGAGGAACAGCTTCTCGCCGAGTTGGCCGACCGTCTGGTTGTCCTGCTCCCACAGCGCAATGATCGTGATGTATTGCGTATACGTGAGGCCGAGCTCTTCGAGGATCGGCTTGTAGGCCTTGCCGAACGCGAGGTTCGTCGAGTAGATCGCAAAGCACAGGAACTCGGACAGCTTCGGCGCAGCGGCGGATGGGGCTTCGGTCGGTTTCATGAACTTCCTCCAGCGACGCGAACGGCCGCAGATGGACGCATTATATATCGCGTGCGATCTTATCGGAAGCATGATAATCGGTCTCGATGAATCGGCGAGAGGTCAGCCCGCCCGGCGACGCTTGCCGGTCTGCACGCGGCTGGACGACAGCAGCGTGCATTGCACCGGATGCGCGATTTCGGTCGCGAGCCCGCCTGCGGCGAACAGCAGGATCATCAGCCAGCGCTTCATGCGTCCTCCACGACCGAGAGGCTCGCGCCGTCGGCGACCGTCGCGTCGAGCGCATACGGTTCGACGCCGTCGAGGCAGCCCAGATTGACGCGCCAGCAGGCGGGGTCCTTGCGCGTCTGATGGAACGGATAGACGCCGCAATGGCTGCAGAAATAGTGACGGGCCGTGCGCGTATTGAAGCGATAGCACGTCAGCGCGCCCTCGCCCTCGACGATCTTCAGTTCGCTGGCGGCGAACATCGGGCTCATCAGCGCGCCGCGCCGGCGGCACAGGCTGCAGTTGCACCGCACCGCGGGCGTAATGGCCGTTCTGACTTCGAATTTGACGGCCCCGCAATGGCAGGACCCTTTGAAGCAGGTTGCAGACATGATGCACTCCAGAAAAGGTCATGCCTGCTTTATAGCGGACGCCCGAACGTGCGTTGTATCGCGATGTATCCGCGGTTCGTGCAGATACAGAACATTGCAAATCGGCGGCGAACGGCGACGTATGGGCGCGGTGATCGGGGTATGTTCATCGATCGCCGGCATGCGCCCGCGGCCCGCCGCTCGCGAATCGTGCGATCAATCCAGCACGTGCTGCATCCGCTCGATCGCCGCCCGCGTTTCGCGTTCGAGCGCGGCGAACAGCTCGGCCGCCGGCAGCGACCGCGCGAGCGGCGCCGCCTGCCCGGCCCACTGCGCGCCGTAGCCGAATTCGCCCTTCGCCTTCGCGGCCGCATGCAGCGCCTTGCCGGCGTCGTATGCGATCGGGTAT
>NZ_JAAGPO010000263.1:0-11308 GCF_017104825.1 Burkholderia sp. Ac-20345
TGTGCCGGTGACCGTGGTAGCGGGCGGCGGGGCCGTCACGACCACCGCGGCCGCCGGAGGCGGCACCACGGGCACCGGCACCGGGACAGGAACCGGCACCGTCCCGCCGGCCACGACGACCGCGCCGCCTGCCACCGTGCTGCCGTGGATCACGGTCGTGCCACCGGTCGAGACCGTGCCGCCGTGTACGATCGTCGAGCCGCCCGACGTCGTCACGACACCCGGCGCCACGCGCGTCGCGCTGCCGGAATGCGTGACGGTTCCGCCGTCGGTGCCCGTCACGGTGCCCGAACGCGAGCAGGTCGAGCCCGCGCAATTCGTCGACGCCGTATGGCTGGTCGTGTTGCCGTTCGAGCCCGTGATCGTGCCGCTCGACGAATACTGGCCCGGGCCGTTGCGCGTCACGCTGCCCGACGTCGTTGCGCTGTGGCCGTCCGAGCCCGTCATTGAACCGGTGTGCGAGCAGGTGCCGTCCGCGCAGCTCGTGTCGCCGCTGTGCTGGACCGAGCGCCCGTTCGGGCCGACGGCCGTGCCGCTGTTGGAGAACTGGCCGGGTGCGGTGCGCGTGACGGTGCCCGTGTTGGTCGCGATACCGCCGCCGGGGCCGATCACGCCACCCGCATGCGAGCAGCTGCCGCCGCCGCACGAGCCGGCGTGCGCGCCGTTGTAGGTGCCGCGCGGCGTGTACGCGGTGCCGTGGCCGGCCCAGCCGGCGAAGGCCGGCGCGCAGGTGAGGGTGAGTGCGACGGCGGTGACGAGGAAGCGGGTTTTCATCGGGTGTCCTTGCGGTTCGTTTCGGTGCACGCAGTGGCGTGGCGACGGGACGAACTTTAGGGCGATGACGCGCGCCCGTCGCGTCATAAAAGATGTCGCGGTGTTACACGTGCCGTGCTGTTTCGCGGTACGACGAATGCGTGCGCCGTCCGCGCCGATCGCGGGCATGCCGCGCGGGGCAAGGCGGAAGGCGATGCGATCGCGTGATGGCAGCGTGCCGTGGCGAGGGTGCGGAACGTGTCGTGCGCAGCGCGAAAATGTGTCGCGACGACATGCGGCGACATATTTGCCGGCCGATTCATGCGTGTTTCGTGTCGAGCCGCGTCACGCGAATTGAACGCATGCAGTACGCCACATGCGACTGGAACGGGCTTCTGCGTAACTGGGAGCCGCCGTCGCCAACCATCCGAAGAATCGATTTCCTTCCGATCGGGGGGCAGAATTTCCGTGGTCAAGGCGGGTTGAGATTCATACGGATGGTCGAACGAATCGATCCTCGTAGAGGATGGCGAACGGGTTCATCGCCGTCTTCCAGTCATGAGCAGCACGCCGTCGACCGGCTTCGTCGCGAGCGACACGTTTTCCGCAGGACATGGATACACGCAGCCCCGAACCGGCCACGCTCCGGTCCGCAAGTGCCCGTGACCGTCATGCACCACCTGCACGCCTTTCCCCTCGGCATGCGGAAGCAGATTCCCCGCCGGACACTCATACACGCAGCTCCAACCCGGCCCGGCGCTGATCCACAAGCGTCTGCGCCTGCCATGCACCGCCTGAACGCCGTGCGCGCGACATGCGGCGACATATTTCCCGCCGGACACAAATGCGCGCAGCCCCAAACCGGCCACGCTCCAGCCCACAAGCGTCCGCGCCCGCCACGCACAACCCGACCACCTCTCCCCACGACATACGGCGACATATTTCCCGCGTGGTCTTTCCGTTCCCCGCCCACTACAGTGCGTTCCATTCGACGCGATGGCAGCCCGTGCAGCCGATGACGCGTCCGACTCAACCGGAGGAAAGGCCCATCATGCTCACCACTACAGGAAAGCTCGCGTACTACGTGACGCTCTTCATCGTCGCCGTCTCGCTCGTCGAGGCGGCCGTGCTCACCTGGCGCCGCGCCCGCGGGCCCGAACCGTTCGACTGGAACGAGGTGTGGCTGTCGCTCGCCGATCTCGCGGGCCGCAAGCTGCTCGCGCTGGTGCCGCTGTCGCTCGCCACGCCGCTGTTCGACCTCGCGTGGGCGCACCGGCTCTTTACGATTCCGCTTCACAGCGTCGCGCTCGCGCTGCTCGTGTTCGTCGGCCAGGAGTTCTGCTACTACTGGTATCACCGCGCGTCGCACCGCGTGCGCTTCTTCTGGTCGACGCATGCGGTGCACCATTCGCCGAACCAGTTGACGCTGTCGTCCGCATTTCGGCTCGGCTGGACCGGCAAGATCGCCGGCGCCGCGATGTTCTTCACGCCGCTCGTGTGGCTCGGCGTGCGTCCGGAAGCCGTGCTCGCGATCCTGTCGTTCAACCTGATGTATCAGTTCTGGCTGCACAACACGTGGATGCCGAAGCTCGGCTGGTTCGAATACGTGTTCAACACGCCGTCCGCGCACCGCGTGCACCACGCGTCGAATCTCGACTATCTCGATGCGAACTACGGTGGCGTGCTGGTCGTGTTCGACCGGCTGTTCGGCACCTATGTCGCCGAGCGCGCCGACGAGCCGTGCCGTTTCGGCCTCGTCACGCCGACCCGCTCGCGCAATCCGTTCGTCGTCGAGCTCGAGCACTGGGCGAGCCTCGCCCGCGACGTCGCAACGGCCCGCGACGTGTGGACCGCGATCCGCTTCGTGCTGCTGCCGCCGGGCTGGCGCCCGGACAACCAGGGCGAAACGACGGAGGAACTGCGCCGTCGCAGCCTCGTCGCGGTGCGCACGGATGCGTGAACGGCGCTACGCTGTGGCGAATTGCCGGCCGCGCATGCATGCCGCGGCCGGCATGACTCATTCAACACGCATCATCAAGCAACCCTCGATCCAGGAGAAAACATCGATGGAACACGATTTCAAAGGCAAGGCAGTCGCGATCACCGGCGGATTCGGTCATCTGGGCGTCGCGACGGCCGCGTGGCTCGGCGAGCGCGGCGCGCGCGTCGCGCTGATCGGCCGCGGCGCGGCCCCGGCGGCGCAGGCGCTGCCCGGCGTGCCGGCTGATGCATTGCGCATCGGCGGCATCGATCTCGTCGATCCGCAGGCCGCCGCGCAGGCGCTCGATACCGTGCAGCGCGAATTCGGCCGGGTCGATGCGCTGCTGAACATCGCGGGCGCGTTCGTATGGCAGACGATCGCCGACGGCGATGCCGCCACGTGGGACCGCATGTACGAACTGAACGTGAAGACCGCGCTGAACGCATCGAAGGCCGCACTGCCGCACCTGCTGGCGAACCCGTCCGGGCGCATCGTCAACATCGGCGCGGGCGCGGCGTTCAAGGCCGGCACGGGGATGGGCGCGTACGCGGCCGCGAAGGCCGGCGTCGCGCGGCTCACCGAGGCGCTGGCGGCCGAATTGCTCGACCGCGGCGTGACGGTGAACGCGATCCTGCCGAGCATCATCGATACGCCGCCGAACCGCGCGGACATGCCGGACGCGGATTTCACGCGCTGGGTGCGGCCGGAGCAGATCGCGGCGACGATCGGCTTCCTGCTGTCGGCCGACGCGCAGGCGATCACCGGCGCGTCGATTCCGGTGACCGGCCGCGTGGCATAGCACGACGGGCAGAGGCTCGCGCCGCGGCCGGCCGTGCGTACAATGTCGCACCGGATTGCGCGAGCCCAGCCTGAGACCATGCATCAACCCAATATCCTGATCGTCGAAGATGAAGTGGCGATCGCGGACACGATCATCTACGCCCTCGGCACCGACGGCATGCAGACCGTCCACTGCACGCTCGGGCAGGCGGCGCTCGACCATCTGCGCGACACGCGCTTCGATCTCGTCGTGCTGGATGTCGGCCTGCCGGATCTGAGCGGCTTCGAGGTGTGCCGGCGGCTGCGCACGTTCTCCGACGTGCCGGTGATCTTCCTCACTGCGCGGCACGATGAAATCGACCGGATCGTCGGGCTCGAAATCGGCGCCGACGATTACGTGGTCAAGCCGTTTTCGCCGCGCGAGCTGGCGGCGCGGGTGCGCGTGATCCTGCGGCGTTTCTACCGGACGGCCGCGCCCGAAGCGACACCCGCGCCGGCGCCCGCGCCAGCCGAGACGATCGCACCGGGTTTCACGCTCGATACCGATGGCGCGCGCGTGTCGTGGCTCGGGCACGCACTCGACCTCACGCGCTACGAATTCGGGCTGCTGGCGCTGCTGGTCCGGCATCCGGGGCGCATCTATTCGCGCGAGCAGTTGATGGACTTCGTGTGGCACGAGGCATTCGATTCGGCCGACCGCACGGTCGACACGCACATCAAGACGCTGCGCGCGAAGCTGCGCGCGATCGACCCCGAGCGCGACCCGATCCGCACGCATCGCGGGATGGGTTATTCGCTGCAACCGTAACGACCGGCACCGCCCATGCATATCGGCCTGCGCATCTTCTTCGGCTTTTTCCTGATCGTCGGCCTGGCCGCGCTGATCACGCTGCGCGTGTTCGTGCAGGAGGTGAAGCCCGGCGTGCGCGAGGCGATGGAGGATACGCTCGTCGATACCGCGCAAGTGCTCGCGACACTGGCCGCCGACGACATGGCGAACGGCCATATCGCCAACGGCGCGTTCGCGCGGCAGCTCTCGAATCTGCACGAACACCCGGTCAGCGCGAACGTGTGGGGCGTACAAAAGAACGCGATCGGCTACCGTCTCTACATCACCGATGCGCACGGCATCGTGCGCTACGACTCGTCCGGCCGCGCGGTCGGGCAGGACTATTCGCGCTGGAACGACGTGTACCGGACGCTGCGCGGCGAGTACGGCGCGCGCAGCACGCGCAGCGATCCGAACGACGACAGCAGCACCGTGATGCACGTGGCGGCACCGATCCGGCGCGGCAACGAGATCATCGGCGTGCTGACGATCGCGAAGCCGAACCAGACGGTCGCGCCGTTCATCGCGCGCAGCCAGCGCAAGATCATGCTGTACGGCGCGCTGCTGATGGGCGGCGCGATCCTGATCGGCGTGGCCTGCACGTGGTGGCTGGTGGTCGGGCTGCGGCGCCTGCAGCGCTATGCGCGCGCGATCGCGGCGGGCGAGCGGGCCGACATGCCGCTGCAGGGCGCGAGCGAACTGGCCGAGCTCGGGCGCGCGGTGGAAAGCATGCATCAGCGGCTGGAGGATCGGCAGTACGTCGAAACCTACATTCACACGCTCACACACGAGATGAAAAGCCCGCTGGCGGCGATCAGCGGCGCGGCCGAACTGCTGCAGGAAGACATGCCGGTTGCGAACCGGCGGCGTTTCACCGAGAACATCCGCCGCCAGGCCGGCCGCCTCGAACTGATGATCCGCAAGCTGCTCGCGCTTGCCGAAGTCGAGCAGAAGCAGCGCCTGTCGGTGCGCGAACCGGTCGCGCTGCGGCCGGTGCTCGAGCAGCTCGTCGACGATATCGAGCCGCGCGCGCGGCAGCGCGGCGTGAACCTGTCGATCGACGCGCACGCCCCGGCCGACCCCGCGGTCGTCGAAGGCGATCCGTTCCTGCTGCGCCAGGCGCTCGGCAACCTGCTCGACAACGCGCTGGATTTCGCACCGCAGGGCAGCACGATCCGGATCACGCTCGAGCAGCAGCCGGCGGGCAGGGCGCACGTCGCCGTCGTGCGCGTGACCGACGACGGCCCCGGCGTGCCCGACTACGCACTGGCGCGCGTGTTCGAGCGCTTCTATTCGCTGCCGCGCCCCGACGGGCAGGATCGCAGCACGGGCCTCGGGCTGTGTTTCGTCCGCGAAGTCGCGATGCTGCACCGCGGCCAGGTCGCGCTCGCGAACCGCGACGAAGGCGGCGCGTGCGCGACGCTCACGCTGCCGTCGGCCGGCTGACCGCGCTTCACGTTCGCTACACATTCACTTCACGCCGGCTTCAATCGCCCTTCACCGGGGCCGCTCATGCTGACCGTACCCTTTTACTCCGGTACTTGTCGGCCATGAATCGAGTCCTGTTGTTCAAATTCGCGATCACCGCGTTTCTCGCGCTGCTGATCCTGATCCCGCTGCAGATGGTGCAAAGCATCGTGCAGGAACGTTCCGCGTATCGCAGGGATGCGCTGCAGAGCATCTGGTCGAGCTATGCGGGGCCGCAGACGGTGGCGGGGCCGGTGCTTGTCGTGCATTACACGGAAGTCACGCGCGTGCGTGACGATTCGCCGCCGCGAGGCGCGGCCAAGACGAGCCTGCGAAGCGAGACGAAACGCCTGCTCGTGTTTCCGAAGACGCTGAACGTCGAAGGCACGCTGACGACCAGCGTCCGCTATCGCGGCATCCACAAGGCGCTGGTCTACGAGCTGGCAAGCAGGATGTCCGGCACGCTGCCGTTGCCGGACCTGAAGAAGCTGCCGCAGGCGGACGGCCACGTGAGCTTCAAGGTCGACGATGCCTATGTCGCGATCGGCATCGGCGACATCCGCGGGCTGACCGCGCAGCCCGACCTCCGCATCGGCGGCGCGCGCTTCGACGTCGAGCAGGGCACGCGGCTGGCCAGCCTGCGCCAGGGCGTGCACGCGAACGTCGATCTCGCGGCGCTGGCGGATGCAAGCGCGGGGGCGGCCGTGCCGTTCAGCATCGACCTGCCGCTGCGCGGCGCGGATTCCGTCGCGTTCGCGCCGGTGGGCGACCAGAACGATTTCTCGCTGAAATCGTCGTGGCCGCATCCGAGTTTCGACGGCGCGTTCCTGCCGAACAACCGCACGGTCGATGCGCGCGGATTCACCGGCAACTGGCGCGTGACGTCGTTCAACACGAAGGCGCGCGAGCAGATCGCATCCGGCGACGGGGAAGGCGCGATCGAAATGGCGTCGGTGTCGGTGATCGAACCCGTGAACGTCTACCTGCAGGCCGAACGCGCGACGAAATACGGCGCGCTGTTCGTGATGCTCACGTTCGCGAGCTTCTTCATGTACGAGCTCGTGAAGCGGCTGCGCATTCACCCGATCCAGTACACGCTGGTCGGCCTGTCGCTCGCGTTGTTCTTCCTGCTGCTGCTGAGCCTGTCCGAACACATCAGGTTTGCGTATGCGTATCTCGCGGCGAGCGGCGCATGCATCGGGTTGCTCGCCTTCTACCTGTCGTTCGTGCTGCACAGCGTGAAGCGCGGCGCGGTGTTCGCGGCGCTGCTCGCGGTGCTGTACGCGGCACTCTACGGGTTGCTGCTGTCGGAGGACAACGCGCTGATGCTCGGTTCGCTGCTGCTGTTCGCGATCCTTGCCGGCATCATGACGCTCACGCGCCGCGTCGACTGGTATTCGCTCGGTGCCGCGTGGCAGCCGCTGGCCGACAAGGCGGGCGCGGGCGCAGCGAAGCCGGGCCCGCAGGCGAAGTAGCCGCGCGAGTTGCGAGGAAGCGCGCCGGTCGGGAGTATCGCGGCCGGCGCGTCATTGCGAAGTGGCGCCTCGCCGCTGGCCCGCGCGGCGCGCATGCCGTGCGGCATCCGCTTATACTGAACGCGTCTCTTCATTCGATTTTCGCCGTGCCCAACACTGCCTCTCCGGAACCGTCCATCGACGATCCCCGTCCGACCCCGCCCATCCAACCCGAACTGGAAGACTGCTGCAACAGCGGCTGTTCGCCGTGCGTCTTCGATCTCTACGACGAAGCACTCGCGCGCTATCGCGTCGAGCTGGCCGAATGGGAAGCGCGCCAGGCGCAACGCAAGCATCACGCGTGACGCCGGATGCCGGCGAGCGGCTGCACCTGCACCTGCACCGGTTCCGCGTCAGACCCTGCCGTCGCAAATACTCCCGTCCCGCTTACGTCCCTGCATGCAGCCGCCGATGCAGCGGCCCGAGCATGGCCGACAGCGCGATGCATACGAGCAGCACGGCCGTCAGCGCGAACATCGACGTCCTGAAGCCCTGCACGTAATCGAGCGCGGCCGGATGCGCGCCGAGCCGGGCGAAGAACACGCCGCCGAGCGTGGCCGCGCCGACCGCCGCGCCGATCTGCAGCATCGCGGTGACCATGCCGGATGCGACCCCCGCGCGCGCCGTGTCGACTTCCGCGAGCACGATCCGCACGACCGACGGCAGCACGAGGCCCTGGCCGATCCCGATCGCCGCGATCCCCGTGTAGAAGCCGGGGCCCGGTGCTGCCGCGCCAGCCAGCGCCGCGGCCGTCGCGACGCCGGCTGCGAGCATCGCGAAACCGAGCGTGAGCACGCGATAGCCGCCGAACCGGGCGACGAGTCGCGGCATCAGCAGCGGGCTCGACAGGAAGCCGAGCCCGAGCGGCAGGATCGCGAGCCCCGACGCGAGCGGCGACCAGTTCAGGCAGCCCTGCAGATAGATCCCGTAGCTCAGGAAGAACGCGCTCAGCGTATAGAACAGGAACGCCAGTACGAGCCCGAGCGCGACGACGGGATTGCGGAACAGGCGCACGTCGAGCAGCGGATCGTGGCCGCTCGCGAGGCGGCGCGCCTCGACCGCCAGCAGCGCACCGAGCATCGGCAGCGCGCCGACGAGGCACGCGATCATCCACAGCGGCCAGCCGGCCTCGCGCCCGTGCGTGAGCGGGTAGACGAGCATCAGCAGGAACAGCGACAGCAGCGCCATGCCGGGGACGTCGATGCGCTGGCCTTTCGGCGGCCGGCTTTCCGGGATGAAGCGCCAGCTGCCGATCAGCGCCAGGATGCCGATCGGCAGGTTGACGAGGAAGATCGCGCGCCAGCCGAGCCCGAACGGATGCAGGCTGATCAACGCACCGCCGCCGAGCTGGCCGATCACGGCCGCGAGGCCGAACACGAAACCATAGAAGCCCATCACGCGCACCTGCTCCTGCGGGCTGAACACGCTGCGGATCGTCGCGAGCACCTGCGGTGCGAGGATCGCGGCGAACAGGCCCTGCAGCACGCGGCCGCCGACCAGCACCGCGCCGCTGCCGGCGAGCCCGCACAGCGTCGACGCGACGACGAAGCCGGCCATCCCGATCATGAACATGCGCTTGCGGCCGTACAGGTCGCCGAGCCGGCCGCCGGTGATCTGCACGACGGCATTCGCGCACGCGTAGGCCGACACGACCAGCTGCAGCTTGGCCGGGCGTGCGCCGATGCCGTCGCGGATGGCCGGCAGCGCGAGATTCACAATGAAGTAGTCGAGCGGCGGCAAAATCGCGCCAACCAGCAGGACCACCAGCGCCCAGCCGTGGTGGCTGCGCGGCGCCGCCGCGGCGGCCGGGCCGGCCGGCACGCAGGGGGCAAGGGTGTCGTTCGTCATGGAAGCAGGTCCGAAAGAATGAGTGCCACATTCATGCCGGACGCGACGCCGGGAGCATCGGTTCGGCCATGGACGGGCGATTGACCCCCATTCTGGGTGGTGTCAATGAATCGGAAAAGCGGGAATTGGTGGTAGCATCCATCGGATTATTCGATGGATGGAGATTGGCGATGCGCGGTTTCGACCTGGATCAGTTGCGTACTTTCGCAGCGGTCGCGGACGCCGGCAGCCTGACGGCCGCCGCGCCGCTGTTGCACCTGTCGCAGTCGACGGTCAGCGAGCAGGTGCGCAAGCTCGAATCGCGCGCCGGCGTGCCGCTGTTCGTGCGCAGCAAGCGCGGGGTCGAGCCGACGCCCGCCGGCTCGCGGCTGCTGCAGCACGCGCGGCGCATCGTCGCGCTGAACGAGGCCGCGTTCGACGAAGTGCGCGGGCAGGCGATCAAGGGCGAGCTGCGTGTCGCGATCACCGATTACTACCGGACCAACGAAGTCGCGGGCCTGCTCGCACGGCTGCGGGAGTGCTACCCGCAGCTGAGCCTGCACGTCAGTGCGATGAAGAGCGCGGATATCGAGGCGGCGCATGCGCGCGGGCAGGTCGATCTCGGCGTGGTGATGAACCTGTCGAGCGGGCCGTTCCGGCCGGCGTCGGCCGATACGCGCTGGGTGCTGCGGCGCGAGCCGCTGTCGTGGGTCGCATCGCCCGCGCTCGCCGAGCAGTTGCCCGAGCCGCTGCCGCTCGTGCTGCTGCCGGACGACTGCATGATGCATCAGGTCGCGGTGCGTTCGCTCGACGAGCGGCACACGCCGTACCGGCTCGTGCACAGCGCGTCGGGGGTCGCGGGGCTGCAGTCGATGCTGGCGGCGGGGCTCGGGGTGGGCTGCCTGTGCGCGTCGGCGATCGGCGAGGGCCTGATGCGGCTCGGCGCGAAATACCGGCTGCCGCCGCTGCCCGACGCGGTGTTTTCGCTGACGCCGCCGATGCCCGGCGAACGCGAAACCGTCACGCAGGCGCGCGAGGTGCTGTCGCGGCAATTGCTGATGTAAAACCGGGCCGCACGACATGCGGCAGCGCGTACCTGAGAGGCGCGCCAGGGGACAAAAAATGAACGACGAACTGCAACGCCAGATGGCCGCGAAGCTGCAGGATGCGCTGGAACGCGTGATCGACGAACGCTCGCTGATCCACTTCCTGCGCGTGCTCGGCCACGACTGGAACAAGGAGCGGCAGCTCGAGGCCGACGTGCCGCCGTCGCCGTACTCGCGCGCCGCGCTCGGCTGGGAAAACCATTCGATCGGCGAGTACCTGGACGCGATGGTCGACTGGGCCGAGGCATCGGAGGAAGGGCTGCGCCTCTACGACATGCCCGACAATCCATGGCGGCGCATGGCGGACATCCTGTTCGCCGGGAAAATCTACGAATAGCGCCGCTCGGGCGCTTCGTTCACTTCGTTCGTGACCGTCGCCCCGAACCGTCTATTCGACGGTTTCGCCATTCGCATACGCACGCAGCCCGTCGGCCAGCGCATCGAACACCGCGCGGCAGCGCGGGCTCGTCCGCAGGTCCTCGTGCATCACGACCCAGGTTTCCAGTTGCATCGCGGGCCCGTCCGGCAGCACGCGTACGAGCCGCGCGTCGCGTTTCGCGAGCCCGGTCTGGCAGAAGCCGATCCCGTAGCCGGCGCGGATCATCGCGAGCTGTGCAAGGTTGCTGTCGGTGCGCAGCGAGAACGCATCGCGCTTCCACAGCGGCATGCTGTGGCCCGCCGAGCGGATGAACGGCGTGACCGTGTCGAAGCCGATCAGCGCGTGATGCGCGAGTTCGTCGATCGTCGCGGGCGCACCGTTGCGCGCCAGGTAGTCGTCGCGCGCATACATCCCGACCTCGATGTCGCCGATGCGTCTTGCAACGAGCGCTTCCTGCGCGGGCGACGCCATCCGCACCGCGATGTCGGCCTCGCGCTTGAGCACGTCCTGGATGCGGTCGGTCGGCACCAGTTCGATGACGAGCCCCGGATGGTTGTGCCGCAATTGCGCGAGCATCGGTGGCAGCACCTCGACGGCGATCACGTCGCTGGCCGAGATCCGCACGATGCCGCGCACGCCGGCGCCGTGGCTCGCGGCCGCGCGCTCGAACGC
>NZ_JAAGPO010000264.1:0-11268 GCF_017104825.1 Burkholderia sp. Ac-20345
TCAGCCCGCAGACGAACAGCAGCGGCACCGATGCGACACCGGCCAGTGCCGGCACGAGCATCGCCGCGAGCAGCCCGAGCTGGGCGCCGCCCGTCACGCCGAGCAGGTCGGGCGACGCGAGCGGATTGCGCGTGAGCGACTGGAACAGCGCGCCCGCGATGCCGAGGCAGCCGCCCGCGACGAGCGCCGCTGCGACGCGCGGCAGGTTGAGGTCGAACAGGAACACGTGCGCGAATGCGGCGGCATCGCTGCCGGGCACGGCATCCCACCACACGCGCAGATCGGGGGCAACGCGCAACACTGCAAGTGCCGCGATCAGCGCGACGAGGCCGAACGCGATCGCGCCGGCCCGGCCCGACGCCGTACCCTTCCCCGCCGCCGCGAGGCGCTTGCGCATCGCGAACGTGGTCATACGGCGAGATCCCGGTCGAAGACGCCGGCCGCTTGCGGCACGCCGTCGGTCGTCGGCCCGTAGGCCGGCACGCACATCGGGGCGCCCGTCTGCGGATGCGCGAGCTTCAGCATCTCGACGCCGAACGCCGCGCGCAGCCGCGCCGGATCGAGCATCGCGTCGGGCGTGCCCTGCGCGACGAGGCGGCCCGCACGCATCAGCACGATCTCGTCGCTGTACGCGGCCGCCTGGTTCAGGTCGTGCAGCACCCACACGATCGTCAGCCCGCGCGTGCGGTTCAGCGTGCGCAGCGCATCGAGGATGTCGAGTTGGTGATGGATGTCGAGATAGGTCGTCGGTTCGTCGAGCAGCACGATCGGCGCCTGCTGCGCGAGCGCCATTGCGATCCACGCGCGCTGGCGTTCGCCGCCCGACAGCGCACCGACGTCGCGGTTCGCGTCGCCGGCGAGGCCGCTCGTTTCGAGCGCCTCGTCGATCGCCGCATGGTCGGCCCGCGACAGGCCGCGCAGGAAGCCGCCGTACGCATAGCGCCCGTACGCGACGAGCTCGCGCACCGTGAGCCCCGACGGAATCTGGTTGAACTGCGCGAGCATCGTCAGCTCGCGCGCGAGCGCGCGACGGCGAAACGACGCGAGCGGCTGGCCGTTCACTTCCACATGGCCGGCACGCGCGGGCTGCAGGCCCGCGAGCGTGCGCAGCAGCGTGCTCTTGCCGCAGCCGTTCGGTCCGCACAGCGCGGTTACGCGGCCGGCCGCGATCGACAGGTCCAGCCCGTCGATCACGACATGGTCGCGATACCCTACCGACAGCCCGCGCGCGGCAAGCGCGGCGGTACTACGCGTCATCAATCCTCCGTTCGGTCGCGCGGGACCGTATAACTCTGCGCCATCGCGACGACGACCTTGCGCGGCCCCTCGAACGGGTCGCGCGCATGCGCGGTCAGCATGTTGTCGAGCATCAGCACGTCGCCCGTGCGCCACGGGAACACGATGCGCTGCTGGTCGAGCACGCCGCGGATCTCCGCGAGCGCGTCGGCTTCGAGCGGTTCGCCGTCGCCGTAATACACGTTGCGCGGCACGTTCTCGAGCCCGACCGCGTCGACGAGCGCTTCCTGCATGTCGTCGTCGAGCGCCGACAGGTGGAACAGGTTCGCCTGGTTGAACCACACGCGGTCGCCCGTGCGCGGATGGCGCGCAACGGCCTGGCAGCGTTCGCGGGTGCGCAGCAGCAGTTCGCCATCATCGTCGGTGCGCCATGTGCATTCGATGCCGCGCGCCGCGCACATCCGTTCGACCTCGGCCGGCTCGTCGGTGCCGAACGACTGCTGCCACGGCAGGTCGAGCCCCTGCCCGAAATTGCGCACGTACAGCAGCTCGCGCTTCTCGAAACGCGCGACCAGCGCCGGATCGAGCGCGCGGTACACAGCGCGGCTGTCCGCGATCGGCGTCGCACCGCCCTTCGGCGCCGCGAGCGCGCAGTGGAACCAGATCCGCAGCGGCCATTCGCGTGTGTACGACTGCTCGTTGTGCAGCGGAATCGCACGGTGCGGCGGGTATTCGGTCGACGTGTAGACCGCGCCTTCGACCTGGCTGCGCGGCGTCGATGCGTATTCATAGCCGATCAGCGGATCGCCGAACGACGCCGCGAACTGCTGGAACGTGTCGATCGACGGCACGTGAAAACCCGTGAACAGCACGCCGCCCGCCCGTTCGAGCGTGTCGGCCGCGATTTCGCGCGCGAGCGGCGCGACGTCGTCGATCGACATCCCGTCGCTGCCGCGCGGCGACACGACGGTGGGCAGCCCCGGCTCGATACGCAGGTCGTCGAGCGTCGGCAACGAAAGCAGGGTCATGCAACGTCCTCTTCAGGTGGTGCGCCGGATCACGGCGCAGCGGGTCACGACGCGCGCGATGCGCGCTCGCCGTCCATCGCGCGGCGCAGGCTCGCGGGGCGCATGTCGGTCCAGACGGTCTCGATGTGCGCGAGACAGTCGGCTTTCGGGCCGCTCACGCCGATCTCGCGCCAGCCGGCCGGCACGGGCCGGAACGTCGGCCAGATCGAATACTGTTCTTCGTCGTTGATGACGACCGTATAGACGAGGTCGTCGGTGTCGGCGGAAGGCGTCGTGGCTTGCGTCATGATCGGAAATCGCTGAGGCGGTTGAAGGTGGCGAAGCGGCGGTTGCGGCCGCTCCTGACTGATAGACGTTTGGCCGGCGCGGATTTTTACCGGCGCCGTGCGCGGCCGCCCAGGAACACCGGGCACGCGACGCCGCGATGGCACGCGTCGAGGCATTCCGCGCAGTGGCGCTCCGCGTCGCGCACCATGAAATGCACGAGCGTCTGCGACACGTTCAGCGCGCGCGCCGCGGTCTGCAGCGTCTCCTCGCGCAGCCGGACCATCTCGAAGGCCGCACGGCTACGCGCCGGCAGGTCGTCGAGCGCTGCCCACACGCGCCGCAGCGTATCGCGCGTCAGCAGCGCGGCTTCCGGCGTCGGCTCGGGCGACGGCACGTCGAAGCCGTCGTCCTCTTCCGTGTGATAGACGTTCTCGAGGCTTTGCCGGCGGCACGCGTCGATCGACGCATTGCGCACCATCCGCGTCACGTACGCGACCGGCTGGCGCACCGCGTCCTGGTTCGGGAATTCGACGAGCTTCACGAATACGTCGTGCACGACGTCCTCGGCGCGGCTCGCGCAGCCGACGAAACCGCGCGCGACATTGACGAGCATCGCGCGATGCGAGATCAGCACGTCGAGCAACGCGCCCTGCACACGAGGCTCCGCGGCACGGCGCGCACGCGGCGGCCGGTCGGGATAACTGCCGAGGAACGGGTTCACCGCTGCCGCCGCCGGTCGGTCGAGCACTTCCGCCATCGCCATCGATCTGCTCCGTCAAATTCCGAGATAGCGCAATTTAACGTAAACGCAAATCATTCTCAATCCGATTACGAGATGACCCTTTCGGTTGTCAGGATTTGTCTGAATAATCGGCGGAATCGTTGTTCGGGCAGATAAGACATGTGCCATGGGGCTCGGCACGCGGTCACGGACACGTCCGTCCGGCGCGCAACGCCGACACGGCCTTTCACGCGCCTGACGAAACGCCTGCACCTGTCATGCGCGGTAGCAACTTATTACTACGTGAAATTTTGAGGGCTCGTACGATCGACGTGCCGTTTCCAAGGGAGAACAACATGAAATCCATCGTGTTATCCGCTGTCATGGTGGGTGCGCTGTCGAGCGTGATGCTCACCGGATGCGTCGCCTATCCTGCCCAGGCTGAAGTCACGATCGGCTGGCATGGCGATCGTTACTGGGACGGACATCGATACTGGGAGCGCCACGACTGGGAGGCTCAGCATCCCCGCGGGCGTGACGACCGCCGCGACGATCGCCGGGATGACCGTCGAGACGATCAGCGGCCGCAGTGGTAATGCGCCGCCGCTCCCGTAGCCCGCTATTCAACGACAGGACCTCAACATGAAGACGCTACTCAAAACCCTGACCGTCGCGGCGCTCGCCGCCGCCGTGCTCGTGCCGGCGATCGCCGAAGCGCATCCGCACCGCGTGTGTCACTTCGACCATCACCATCACAAGATGTGCCGCTGGGTGCGGTAAACGAAACAAGGCGCCGGTTCATGAAAAAACACCCCAAAGGCCGGATCAAGTCCAGCTTTTGGGGTGCAGTTCACATGTCGGCGCTTTTTTGATGACGGGATGGCGGAGCTTGCGGTCGTGCCCGCGCACATCCACATCAGTAGATAAACAATCGAATCGTTGCCGTCGCGTCGAACCGCCCGATCTTCGGGGGGCCGAACGACTTCAGCACCGCGTCCATCAGTACGCTTTGATTCATCACGTTCGACGGGAATTGCGCCAGCGTGAACTGCTGGTTGAACGGAACCGCCTTGCCCTGGCTGTCTTCGATGCCGATCCCGAAATTGCTGTCCTTCGCGGGAACCAGCAAACCGTTCTGAACCGGATAGCTCGTTTCGAAGTACCCGTCGACGCGCACCGCGACGTTGCATTTCTTGGTCAGCGACAACGAGAACCGTTTGCGCGGCACCGCCGGCAGGAAGCCGTTGCCGACCGCCTGGACCTGCCCGAAATTGATGATGCCCGGTTCGGGCGTCACCAGCACGTCGACGAAACACGGCGTCGGCTTGAGGTTGCGCAGGCCGCTCAGCCGGTACTGGAAGCTCGGGTTGTATGCGTTCAGCCCGAACTCGCCGTCGAACTGGAACACCGTGTAGATATCGCTCGGCGGCTGGACCCAGCTACCCCGCTTGCGCACGACGACCTGATAGTCGATGCTGATGCGCGTTTGCTGGCAACGCCCGCGGTCGAAATCGTACTTGCTGCACGGCGGCACGGAATACCCGGTGAACACCCCGCCGCCGCGGTTGCTGGTCTTGTCGAAATAATCGACGCCCTTGTAGCGGATGCCGATCTCGAGCCCCCACGCGGCAGGACTCGTTCGATTCGGATTCGCGTAGAAATAGATGTTGTCGACGACTTTCAGGCTGCTGTCGTCGCCCAGGTCCTTGTAGCAATACCCCGTCGTCGTGCGCACCGGCGACACCCAGATCACGTAGCCGTCGGGCGCGTCGGTCGGATACGAGGCCACCCCGCCGATCGGCTCGGTCAACGAAGTCGCGCCGCTGTTGGTGAGGCAGCGCAGTGCCCATGCGGGCTGCATGGCCGCGACCAGCAACACGAGCACGACCCAGCGCAACCATGCCGCCGGCGATTCCTGATGGCGCATTGCCCCGCTCATTTCTTCACGCTCTTGCAAGCACCGCCCTCGCACGCATACTCGACCGCCACCTGGCCGCCGTAGTCATCGATATGCGTGACGAACAGCGTCGCCGGCGTCGCGGCCTTGAACGGCACGTCGGCCGTGCTCATCGGGCTCACCATCACCGGGTCCAGCGGCACATGCGTCTTCTGCGCACCCGAAGCCACGTCGACGATCGTGATGTGATACGGCGTCGGATTGTCGAACACGAGCGTGTGCGCGGCCGAATCGACCCGCAGCGTCATCGGCAGCGTCCAGTCCTCGTCGCGCGCCGGCTGCACGGCCTTCGGCCGGTAGAACAGCTTCATCTGCGTATGCAGCGCGATCTGCAGCGTGTTCGGCGTATCCGTCTTCGGCGGCACTTCGCGGATGTTCAGGTAGAACACCGATTCGCGATCGGCCGGCAACTCGGTGCCCGGCAGCTTCGCGATCCGCAGCACGTTGCGCTCGTTCGCCTCGACGCGCTGCAGCGGCGGCACGACCATCAGCGGCGTCGTGATCTTGTTGCCCTTCGCGTCCTCGAGCCACGACTGCACGAGATACGGGTACGTCGTGCTCTTGTTGGTGATCGTGACGATCGCGGCCTGTTCGCCTTCGTTGAAGATCACGCGCGTGCGATCGGGCACGATCGCCGCCTGCGCGGCGCTTGCGAACAGCGCGCCGGCGGTCGCGAGCACGCACCATGCGCGCCGCGAAAAGGAAAGGGAGAAGGAATTTTTCATCGCTTGATCCGTGAATTCATCGTTCGACCCGTGCGGCCGCTGCATGCGACTCGACGGGTGTCTGGCACGTCACCGGAATCGGCGTGCCTTCGAGTTGGAGCTGGTTCGGCAGCGTATCGATCGTGCAGAGCGTGCGTTCGCCCGCGCGCACCGCCAGCGTGGATTTCGGCTGAACCTGGGTCAGGAACGCCGCACCGCCCTCGCCGACGATGCCGAGCTCCTTGCCGTTCGCCGCGTCCTGCACCGACGCACCGAACGGCAGCGGCTTGCCGGCCGGGTCGGTCATCGTCAGGTACAGGTTGCTGCCGCGCGCGGCGGAAAATTTCACGAAGCCGATCGCGCCATCGGTCAGCACCATGCGCTGGATCGGGTTCGACACCTGCACTTCGAGCGGCAGCTTCTCGACGTTGACGGTCGCGTCGTACACGTTGTACGGCGAGATGCCGTCGAGCACCGCATAGCCGCGCGAATCGGTATGCGAGAGCGTGCCGGACAGCGGCACATCGGGCACGCCGTCGGTCGACACCAGCAGGCGCGTGTCGCCCGCATTGCCGTTCGCATGCGCCGACACGCCGTATTGCGTCGCGACGAACGAACCGTCGACTTCGAGCGACGCGGCCGCGTACGCATTGGCCAGGGTCGACGCCTGCGCGGTCAGCTGATATGCCGACGAGCGCTGGCGGTAGCTCGCGTTCGCCGACGCACGCCCGTCGGTCGCGCCCGCGTTGATCTGGTAAGTGCGGCCGGCCGGATCGTCGTAGATGTAGCCCGCGTTCACGCTCGTGCTGCCGCTGCCCGTCGTCAGGTTCGACGTGACCGTGTGGCGGCCGCCGATCGGCAACGTCGCGGTGACCGATACCTGGTTGCCGCTTGCACCGGCGCTCTGCGTGCGGAAGGCCGACACGCTCACGTTCAGGTTGCGCAGCGTGCCGATCGAGAACGCCCGCGTCAGCGTGAGGCCGACGCGCTGTTCGTTCGCACGTTCCCAGTAGGTCGTCTGGTCGTACGAAAAATAGGTCGACGTGTCGCCGAAGCGCTTCGACAGCGTCGCCGAGTAGCGCTGCTTGCTGTTGGCGAGGCCGTACGCGGTCGGGTCGCCCGAAAACTGCGCGAAGTTCGTGTATTCGCGCTCGGAGAAGCGATAGCCGAAGAAACGCACGTCGGCATCGAGCCCGTCGAAGTGCTTCGAATAGTTGATGCGGTACGAGTTGCCGTTGCGGGTCGCGCCGTTCCACCACAGCTTCGCCCGCGCATGCGTGACGTCGGCCGACAGCGCACCGAACGCGCCGAAATCGCGGCCCACGCCGAGCGCGATCGACGTGTAGCCCGACGCGGCGATGAAACCGCCATACGCGGTGACGTCGAACGGCAGGCCGTACGCGATTTCACCGAAGCCGAAGAACGGCGTGATGCCGGCGCCGCCGAACAGCCGCGGCTTGCCGACGGCGGCCTTGTAGCGCAATTGCCCGGCGCGCGCGAGGAACGGCACGGCGGCCGTCGTCACCTGGAAGCGCTGCACGCTGCCGTCTTCTTCCTCGACCGCGACGTCGAGCGTGCCCTGCACGCTCGTATTGATGTTCTGCAACGCGAAGGCGCCCGGTGACACGCGCGTCACGTACAACACGCGGCCTGCCTGCGACACGGTCACGGTCGCGTTGGTGCGTGCGACGCCCGCGATCAGCGGCGCATAGCCGCGCAACGATGGCGGCAGCATGCGGTCGTCGCTGCGGATCGACGCGCCCGTCAGCGCGAACGTGTCGAAAATGTCCGAAGTCAGGTAGTCGTCGCCGAACGTCACCGTCGACTGGATCGACGGCAGCGCGCGAAATGCATAAAGCCGGCTGAAGCGGAACGTGCGGTCCGCGTAGGCCGTATTGCCCACGTTCGATTGCGCCTGGTAGTCGCCGCGAAAGCGCCATGCATCCCAGTTCGCGCCAACCGTCCCGTAGGCCTGGATCGAATTCGTCTGGCTGCCGCCCGTGCCGAAGTTGCGGTTCGTGTTCGCGATCACGCGATAGTCGAGCATCGCACCCGGAATCCCTTCGGACCAGCGCGACGGCGGCAGGTAGGTCGAATCGGTGAACTCGAGCGCGGCCTGCGGAATCGTGATCTTGAGCCGCCCGTCGCTTTTCAGGTAGCGCACGGTTGCCCCCTCGATCGCGCCGAGGTCGACGCAACGTCCGCCCTGGAAGCGCGGCAGGTCCTTCGCGAGCGAAGGCTTCAACCCGAACTGCGCGACGAGCTCCGGCGGCAGGCACGGTTTGCCCGCCCCCGACGTGTCGACGGCGATGAACTCGATTGCCTGCAGCCCGTAGAACAGGTCGTTGACCTGTACGTCGAGCATGTACTCGCCGGGCAGCGTGAAGTCCGCCTGCGAGAACTGCGACAGGTCGACGTTGTTCGAACCGTCGATGTTCAGGAACGACGAATTGAATTCCGTCGCATGGCTCTGGCTGCCGACAACCAGCACGGAGACGCAAAGGAAGGAATGTCTGATTCGCACGCGGCGCTACCGGAAGTCCAGGAAGGGGAAAAAGAAGGAAAAACGAACGAGGAAGGGTGCACGCACCCTTCCCCGGTACGGCGGCTTACTGGTAGCGGACCGTGAAGTTCGCCACGCCGTCGGCGGTACCCGGCGTTACGCCGGCTGCGGTCGCTTCGTACATGGCCGCGAAGCGCGCAGTGTTCGTGCCGTTCTGCAGCACGGTCGGCGCCTTCTGCTCGGCGCCGTTGTCGAGGTATTCGCCCGACGCTGCCTGCAGGCGGATGCCGACGTTGGTTGCCGAACCGATCGTCGCAAGCAGCTTCGGCTGGCCCGCGCTCGACGTGCCCGTGAACGTGAAGTACGCGTTCTGCGCGATGCTCGTGTCGCAGTCGGTCAGCTTGATGTCGAAGTTGGTCGGCGTGGACTTGTCGCCAGCCTGCTTGAACACGTTGGTCGGCACCTTGCCGAGGTTCACGGTCTGGTTGACCGAACCCGAATCGATGCCGCATGCGCCCGCGACGATCTCGCCCGTGAAGTTGATCGTGCCGGTGCCCGCTGCGAAGGCCGAGGTCGACAGGGCCGCGAGTGCGACAGCGGTCAGGAGGGATTTTTTCATGACGTTACCCGTAAGGAGTGCAAATGGAGTAGATGACGTGGCGGACACAAACGGCAGCGTGTGGTGGCTCCCGTCCGTCACGAGGCCGCATTATCGAGATAATCGTGAAAGTTTTCTGTAAATCATTGTCAAATGCTTCTGACAATGTCCGATTTACCTCTCTAAACCCTCACTATTTCCCGTCTATTTTCAATCTCGCCATTTTTATCCGCAGTCCTTTTTTATTTAACGGAAGTAATTGAAGATTAAAGATATTTTCGCCGGATAACCGACACCACCCCGCTCCTCCTTGCTGGCATTGACTCCCGCAAGACCCTCCCGAAAAAGGACAAAACATTGTCCAGTGCCGCCATCGTTGCGAACCGGCAACGCCAATATCGAATCATTTTCAACAAACAGGAAATTAACGATCGATTCAATCAATACAATTTTTTCGCGCAAACGATTGCGCAATGAATACAAACGTTTTACTGCGACACTTTGCCGCCCTCATTATTTCCAATTCATTGATTAATTAGACCGTCAATTCCGGATCGTAAATCGCATGCATAAGCGGCCGCCGGAACCCGACATCCGGGCTGCATCGCATGGGAGAAAGAAGGGAAAATGACCCGCACACGTTTGCGCGGGATTGCGACACGAGCGGTCGCAGAACGAGCACCGTTCCGGAACGCGCGCGTGCGCGTTGATGCAGGATGAAAGGCGTCCTGACCGGGCGGTCAGCGGGGAGAGATTTCGCTGGAGCAGCGATATCGGTCGAATGAAGCGGCGGCGGCACGTCGAAGCGTACCGCCGCCGCCGTGCCGCCCGGCGCGTTGTCGCGTCAGGCGACGGGCATTACGCGGCAGCCTCGGCCTGCGCCGACGCCGGCGACCAGCCGCCGCCGAGCGCGCGGTACAACGTGATCGCATTCGCGAGCCTGAGCTGCTTGAGCCGGATCAGTTCCTGCCCCGACTCGTACGTGCTGCGCTGCGCGTCGAGCAGTTCGAGATACGTCGCGACACCGCCCGCGTAGCGACGCTCCGCGAGCTTCAGCCGCGCGCCGTCGGCCGCATAGACGTCCTGCTGCGCGGCAAGCTGGCGATCGATCCAGTCGCGTGCGGCGAATGCATCGGCCACTTCGCGAAACGCGGTCTGCACCGTCTTCTCATAGTCGGCAACCGCGATGTGCTTGCGTGCGTTCGCGACGTCGAGGTTCGCGCGATTGCGGCCGCCCGCGAAGATCGGCAGCGTGATGCGCGGCGCGAAGGTCCACACGCTCGTGCCGCCGGCGAACAGGCTCGATAACGCGTCGCTGACCGAGCCGTAGTCGCTCGTCAACGTGATGCGCGGGAAGAATGCCGCGCGCGCGGCGCCGATCTGCGCGTTGGAGGCCTTGAGCCGCGCTTCCGCCTGCCGGATGTCCGGGCGTCGTTCGAGCAGCGCGCTCGGTGCGCCAGGCGCCACGGGCGCGATCGACAGCGTGTCGAGCGCAGTCGTGTCACCCGGCACGTTGCGCGCGAAGTCGCCCGCGAGCAACTGCAGCGCGCGCACGGACTGCGCATGCTCGCGTTCCAGCGCGGCCTGCGACGCACGCGCGGATGCCACCAGCATCTCGGCCGAGCGCAGCTCGATCGCGTCGCTCGTGCCGGCCGCATAGCGGCGCTGCGTGAGCGCGGCCATGTGTTCGCGCGCGTCCAGCGTCCGCCGCGCCAGCGCGAGCTGCTCGTGCAGCGAACGCTCCGATACATACGCGCCTGCCACGTCGGCGATCACGCCGATGCGAACCGTGCGCTGTGCATTGGCCGTCGCGAAATAGTCGGCGAGCGCCGCATCGGACAGGCTGCGCACGCGGCCGAACAGGTCGAGCTCGTACGCGCTGATGCCGACGCCCGCGCGATACAGCCCGCTGATCGCGCTTTCGCGCACGACCGGATCGTACTGGCGCGCACGGTCATAGCCCAGATTCGCATCGACCGACGGCATCAGGTCCGCGCGCTGCACGCCGTACAGCGCGCGCGCTTCCTCGAGCCGGCCGGCCGCGACCCGCAGGTCGCGGTTGTTCGCGAGCGCCGCGTCGATCCACGCCTGCAGTGAGGCATCGGTAAAGTAGGTGCGCCAGTCGTCGAGCAGCGCGGCATCGGCGGGCGACACCTCGGCCGCCGGTGCGGCACTGCCATCGACCGGCGCATAGGTCGCCGGCACCGGCGCCGCCGGCCGCTCGTAACGCGGCGCGAGCGTGCAGCCGGCCAGC
>NZ_JAAGPO010000265.1:0-11050 GCF_017104825.1 Burkholderia sp. Ac-20345
TCGGCCGGCACGCGCCGCGCATGAATCGGGGTGAAGCATGACTTCGTGAAGAAATGACGAACGGATGCGCATTGTGCCACCGATGCGACGCACACCGGGTTTACGCGGATGGCCGTCCGTCCTGCCGCTGCCGATAAGCCGGGTCAGGCAGTCTGCGCAACGGGGCAGTTGGACGAGCGCAACGGTTTGCGCCGCGTTCATCTACCCCGATGGACGGACGGTTTGCGACGTGACACCATTTTGACCTCACGCGGCCGCACACCGCGTCGTCCGCCCTGCGGGCCACACATACAACAGACCAAACATTCGCCGGGCGCTCGACCCGCCCGGCCCGGCTCCGGAGATCCGTCATGAAGAAGCACGTCATTTTTACCGCCGCGCTGGCCGCTTTTGCCGCGCCGGTCTTCGCCCAGAACAGCGTGACGCTGTACGGTGTGATCGACGAAGGCTTCAACTACACGAACAACGTGAACGTCAATGGGGTCGGAAAATCGAATTACCAGCTCGCGAGCGGCTATGCGCAGGGCAGCCGCTGGGGCCTGAAGGGCAGCGAGGATCTCGGCGGCGGGCTGAAGGCGATCTTCACGCTGGAAAACGGTTTTGACGTGAACAACGGCCGGCTCGGCCAGGGCGGCCGCATGTTCGGCCGCCAGGCGTTCGTCGGGCTGAGCGCGCCGCGCTTCGGCACGCTGACCTTCGGCCGCCAGTACGACTCGGTGGTCGACTATCTCGCACCGCTCACCGCCAACGGCAACTGGGGCGGCACGCTGTTCTCGCACCCGTTCGACAACGACAACACGGACAACTCGTTCCGCGTCAACAACACGGTCAAGTATGCGAGCGCCGACTGGAACGGCTTGACGTTCGGCGGCACGTACAGCTTCAGCAACAGCACCGGCTTCTCGAACAACCGTCAATACAGCCTCGGCGCGCAATACTCGCTGGCCGGGCTGCAGGTCGCGGCTGCGTACCTGCAGGCGAACAACCCGGGCGTCGGCAGCGCGGGCGCGATCTCGGCGGATGACGCGAACTTCGTCGCCGACCGCCTGCGGATCTTCGGCGGCGGCGTCAACTACACGTTCGGCCCGGCCACGGTCGGCTTCGTCTACACGAAGACGGACGTGAAGAACCCGGTGTCGACCGTCTACCTGCCGGCTTCGACGTTCGCCGGCCTCGGGCTGACCGCGACGAAGTTCCAGAACTTCGAGATCAACGGCAAGTACCAGCTCACGCCCGATTTCTATCTCGGCGCGCAGTACGTGTACACGGACGGCAAGTACGATGCCGCGGCCGGGTCGTTCAAGCCGAAATACCACACGGTCGGCCTGATGGCCGACTACAGCCTGTCGAAGCGCACCGACGTGTATCTGCAGGGCGCATGGCAGAAGGTTGCCGGCGACAAGACCGGCACCGCGGCCGACGGCGGTTACGTGGTCGGCACGGACGGCCCGTCGGCGTCGTCGAACCAGTTCGCGGTGCGCGCCGCTATCCGCCACAAGTTCTGATCGGGCGGCGCCGGGGCGAGTGCTCCGGCGCCTGCCGTCAATCTGCCAGGGGCGTGGCGCCGAGCGTTTCCGCGAGCCAGTCGACGAAGATCCGCACGCGCGGCGCGAGATGCCGGCCGGTCGGAAACACCACCGACACGGGCAGCGGCTCGGCATTCCATTCTGGCAGTACCTCGACCAGCGAGCCGTCGGCGAGCAGCGGCCCGAGCCCGTCGCGCGGTGCCTGGATCAGCCCGAGACCCGCGAGACAGCACGCGAGATACGCCTGAGAGCTGTTCACCGCCACGACGCTGCGCATCTTGACCGCGTGCAGCTCGCCCGAATCCATATCCGCATATTCCCAGTCCAGCTCGCGGCCCGTGCGGCTCGAGAAATAGCCGACCGCGACGTGGTCCGGCAGCTCGTCCGGCGAGCGCGGCGTGCCGTGCCGCTCGAGATACGCGGGCGCCGCGCAGTTGATCTGCGCCAGTTCGCCGATGCGCCGCGCGACGAGCGACGTGTCGGACATCGCGCCGACCCGCACCGCGCAGTCGATGCCGTCGGCGACGAGGTCGACGAAGCGGTCGGTCGTGCCGATCACCACGCGCAGGTCGGGGTAGCGCGCATGGAAACCCGGTAGCGCCGGAATCACCTGGTTCAGCGCGAAGCGCTCGGGCAGGTCGACGCGGATCGCGCCGCGCGGCGTCGTGCCGGCGTCCTCGAACAGCGTTTCCGCATCGTCCAGGTCGGCCAGCAACCGCACGCAGCGCTCGTAATAGGTCGCGCCTTCGGCCGTCAGCGCGACGCGCCGCGTCGTGCGCTGCAGCAGGCGGATCTTCAGGTGCTTTTCCAGATACTGGACGGCGTTGCTGACCGTCGGGCGCGGCAGCTGCAGCTGCTCGGCCGCTTTCGTGAAGCTGCCGAGATGGGCGACGCGCGCGAAGATGCGCATTGCTTGCAGATGATCCATGCGGGGCGAGTGCGTGGGTGGAGGGAGCAGGCTCCATTGTTAATCAGCGTCGAATGGTTTGGTTGAGTGTTTCGCGTTTATCGCGTGTCGCGATGCGTCCAGAATCCGGCCTGTTCATTCATCACTCAAGGAAACGGACATGGAAACGCGTGAACTGGGCCGTACGGGCCCGCGGGTGTCGGCGCTCGCGCTCGGCTGCATGGGGATGTCGGACTTCTACGGGCCGGCCGACCGTGACGAAAGCATCGCGACGCTGCACGCGGCCCTCGACCACGGCATCACGATGCTCGACACCGGCGATTTCTACGGGATGGGCGACAACGAGATGCTGATCCGCGATGCGCTGCGCGGCCGGGCACGCGACCAGGTGCTGATCAGCGTGAAATTCGGCGCGCTGCGCGATCCGGCCGGCGGGTTTGCCGGCTACGACGCGCGGCCGGTGGCGATCCGCAACTTCGTCGCGTACTCGCTGAAGCGGCTCGGCACCGACTACATCGACATCTACCGGCCGGCGCGCGTCGATCCGGCGGTGCCGATCGAGGAGACGATCGGCGCGATCGCCGATCTCGTGAAGGCCGGGTACGTGCGCCATATCGGCCTGTCGGAAGCCGGCGTTGATACGATCCGCCGCGCGGCCGCCGTCGCGCCGATCTCCGACCTGCAGATCGAATATTCGCTGCTGTCACGCGGCATCGAGGCCGGGATCCTGCCCGCGTGCCGCGAACTCGGGATCGGCGTCACGGCCTACGGCGTGCTGTCGCGCGGGCTGCTGGGCGGACGCTGGAGTGCGGCGCGGGAAGGCGAGCGCGATTTTCGCGGGGCGAGCCCGCGCTTCCAGGGCGAGAACCTCGCGCACAACCTCGCGCTCGTCGACGCGCTGCGCGCGATCGCCGACGAGAAGGGCAGCAATCCGGCGCAGGTCGCGATCGCGTGGGCGCTGTCGCGCGGCGGCGATATCGTGCCGCTGATCGGCGCGCGCAAGCGCACGCAGCTTCAGGACGCGTTGCAAGCCGCCGAGATGCAACTAACGGTCAATGACATCGCTCGCATCGAAGCGGCGGTTCCCGCCGGGGCGGCTGCCGGTGAGCGTTATCCGGCCGCACAGATGGCGCACCTCGACAGCGAGCAGGGGCAGGGGGCATCTCACGGGGACTGATCGGCCCGGATCGGCATCGGTTTCGGAACAGCCCCCGTATTCGGCTCGAATCCGGGGGCTGGGGCCGGGGGCGGCAACCCGGATGGCGGTGCGTGTTCGGCCCCGCCGACTTGACGCCGGCGGCGCGTGTTTCGCCGGCACACGCACAACGGCACAACGGCGCAACGGCACAATCGCGCCGCCGGCTCCATCCGGCAAGCCCTAGCCAGCCTCAGGCAAAGCCAGATGGTAGGCGGCGCAATCGGGGTTCACCATCGGCGCCGTACTCAACCAGACGGAATGCCTTTCATGCACATTCAAACGCTGACGATCATCGCGGTGGTTTTCCTGCTGGCCGGCGCGGTCAAGGGGATGATCGGGCTCGGGCTGCCGACCATCGCGATGGGGCTGCTGACGCTCGCGATGCCGCCGTCGGCCGCCGCGAGCCTGCTGCTCGTGCCGTCGTTCATCACCAATGTGTGGCAGTTGTGGCTCGGCCCTTCGTTCGGGCCGCTGCTGCGCCGGTTGTGGCCGCTGCTCGCGGGCCTGACGATCGGCACGCTGACGGGCGGGCTGCCCGCGCTCGCGGCCGGCAGCACCTGGACGCATGCGGCGCTCGGCGTGGTGCTGATTCTCTACGGGCTGTGGGGGCTGGCCGCCGCGCGGCTGCCCGCGCCGGGCCGCCATGAAAAATGGCTGTCGGCCTTGGTCGGCTACCTGACGGGTGTCGTGACGGCCGCGACCGGCGTGTTCGTCGTGCCGGCCGTGCCGTACCTGCAGGCGCTGCGACTGTCGAAGGACGACCTGATCCAGGCGCTCGGGCTGTCGTTCACCGCATCGACGATTGTGCTCGGCCTGCAGTTGCGCGTGACGGGGGCGCTGGAGACGGTCGATCTCGGCGTGTCGGCGCTCGCGCTCGTGCCGGCGTTGGCGGGCATGGCCGGCGGGCAATATGCGCGGCGCGTGATGAGCGAGAAGGCGTTCAAGCGCTGCTTCTTCGTCGGACTGATTGCGCTCGGCGCGTATATGGCGGCTTCGGGGTGGCTGTGAGCGGGCATCGCCGACGAGCGTGATGCCCGCCGTCCGCGGCACGTGACGCTCCCGAAGCCGGCTTCGACGACAACCGGCTCCGGGAGCGTTCACCGGACGTAGGTCACATCGCTCAGGCCGGGTCGGCGTACTTCAGCGTCCACCCGAGCGTGCGGGTCGTGCCCACGCCGAGTGCGAACGGCTTCGTCGTGCACGCGAAGTTCGAATGCAACTGGCCGATCGGCGTCGTCGACAGCGGATTCGTCGTGCCGTTCGCCGTGTCGAAGGCGGACAGCGCGCAGTTGTCGAATCCGGACGCCGCATAGCCGGTCGCGGCACTGTTCGCGTAGGTCACCGACACGCCGTCGCCGTTCGCCTGCGTCGATGCGAAATCCGCGAACGACGTGAAGTCCGTTTCGACCGACAGGTTGCCGGTGAGCGTGCCCGTGCTCAGCGTGTCGCTGCGTGCGACCGAGCCGTGCGCGAACGTCAGCACCGTATGCACCTGCAGGTCGAGATCCGTCGTGTATGCCGCGTTCTTCGACGCGAGCCGGAACTTCGTGGTATCGAACGACACGACCACCTGCCCGTTGCTTTGCTGGACGTTCAGGTTCTTGTAGTACGTGACGGGAATGTAGGTCTTCCCGTTGTACGACACCTGCGGCACCAGCAGCGCGTAGCCGAGATCCGTCGTGCCGTAGATCAGCTTGTCGGAGAACGGCACCGGGTAGTACGGCGTGTACGAGTTGTAGTCGGGCGCCTGGTTGAGGTTCAGGTTGATCACGCGCCGGCCGTCGCGCACGGTGACGAGCGCCGCACTGTACGGATGCGCGGTGTCGCCCGGCTGGTTGTACCAGGTGAGCGTGTAACGCGGCAGCGCGTCGAGCCACGCGTTGTAGTCCGCATCCGCCATCGGCGCCTTGCCGCCGAAGCCGAGCTTGTTCCACCATGCGTTCACGTACAGGTACTGGTGCAGCAGGCTGAAGTTCTCGCCCATCACGCGCGGCTTGCCGCGATACGCGTCCGTGCCGCGGCCCTTGACCCACATGTTCACCGACGGTGTCGGCAGCGACGGGTCGTACCAGTACGTGTCGAACCGATGCGCGGCCTGGTAGATGAACGCATAGGCAACCTGTTTCTCCTGGTCGGTCAGTACGCCGGCGTTGGCCGCGGCCGTCAGCACTTCCATGAACGCCGAATCGCCGTACGGGCCGATCGAGCGACCGTAGTTGAAGCCCTGGCCGTTTGCGTTCAGTTGCGGCAGGATCAGGTCGACCGACTTGCGCAGATAGCCCTTCAGCTCGGGCGTGAGGTTCGCCTCGTTGCCCATCTCGAACGTACGCTCGGTCACTTCGCCGATCAGCAGCGTGCTGTAGCGGTCGAAGCGCGCCTGGTCGTAGTAGGTCGTGTGCGTGTTCGACGCTTCGTCCGAGAACCCGCCCGAAGAGTCGTTGCGGATATGGTTCGTGAGCGTGTACAGCAGCGCGTCGCGCGCGCCCATCGTCGCGACCGACGGATCGGTCTTCGATGCAAACGACGGGCTGCTCCAGCCGAGCTTCTGGCGCAGCCCGGCGATTCCGTAGGACACCGCATAGTAGTTCTGCGCGGTGTTGAGCGACGCGATGTCGATCGGCGTGCCGGCCGCGGGGCACGTATTGGTCTTGCCGCTCGCATCGGGGCCGAACATGTCGCAGAAGGTGAGGCGCTGCTGCAGCGTCGCGAGCATCGCGTCGCTGAAGACTTCGTTGAGCATCCCGCGCGCCTTCAGGTTGTTCAGCGTGACGAGGTAGTAGTACTCGCCCCACGACGTATTCGCATACGTGTAGTTGCTGCCCGACTGCGCCATCATCGCGGTCGTGATCGTCTGGTACGTCGCGAGGTAGCTCGCGTACTGCGGATCGTTCTTCGACTTCATGTCGATCAGGATGTACGACAGGCCGAGCGCGAGCTTGCCCGGCAGGAATTTGTCGCCGGTGTTCGTGTCGAGCACGTGGACCGGCGTGCCGTCGCCGAGATCCATCACGACCTGCGTGAAGTCGGGTGATTTCCGGATCAGGTCGAACAGCGCGCGCATCTGGCCCATCATCGTGACCGGAACGTTCGTGCCGGCCGGTACGCTGGTGTCGGCCGCGCCATAGACGAGCGCCTGCAGCGAGTTCGACGCGAGCGACGGTGTCGTGGACGGGGGCGGCGAGGATGACGGCGGCGTGTCGGTCACGTCGTTGCCGCCGCATGCGCTGACGAACAGGACGGAAAGGGCGCTGAGCGCGGCGCCGAGCGCGAATCTGCTGCGCGGATGCATTGTGTCTCCAGTTTTGAATAGTGATGAAGGACGGGCGGGTGTGGCCGTTGCCGCGCTCGATGCCCGTACCTACCGCCGCCTTGCAACCCTGATCCCTGAAGGCAAACGGCCTGAACTACCAATCGAGCGGGCAAGCGTTCTCCCTGCGCGGGCCGTGACCGGCGTCGCGCGGATGCATTGGAAAACGTTTTCCAAATCTAGGCAGAGATCGGCGTGATGTCAATGAACTTTCACGCCGGACGGGGCGGGAAAAACACGGATAGTGGGAAGTCGGGAGTGGTGCGTGAGATCGGAATATCGTGAAATTTGCCGGAATTTCTTCTTGCTTTGACAGGCTGTAGCGAAGGATGCCGATTCGGAAGCGACGACCAGAAGAAATTTCCGACGATGCACGCTCGCGAGACTTTAAGAGAAAACGTTATCCATAAGGATCGAAGTGAATGCGGCGGACATCGGGGTGCGAGGGTGGCGGGCAGCCGGGCCGTTCCGACTAGACTAGAGCTGTGCCTCGATCGTCGCCTTGTCGATCACCGACCAGACCTGGCGGATCTTGCCGTCATGAAATTCGTAGATCACGTTCTCGCAGAACGTGACCTTCCGGCCGTCGATGGCGAGCCCCATGAACGTGCCGCTCGGCGAACAAGCGAAGCAAAGCCGGCATGCGATGCGCGGCGGCTCGCATACGAGCAGCCGGATGTCGAAACGGAGATCGGGAATGTCGCGGAAGTCCTGTTCCAGCATCGCACGATAACCGGCGAGGCCGAGCGGCCGGTCGTTGTGGATCACGTCATCGGAGACGTATTCGCCGAGCGCCGGCCAGTCTTGCCGGTTCAGGCAGTCGATGTACGCGCGGTAGCGGGTCGCGAGATCGGTTTCGGTCATGGCCGTGCCTCCGTGTGTCGACGGGATGAGTCGGATGCGGCGCGCGTCACTGCGACGTGGTTTCACCGGACAAGAACTCGACGAACTCCCGCGTGTACTTCGGCAGCGCATCGAACGACCGCGCGCACAGCTTCAGCCGGCGGTGGCTCCACGGATCGGACAGCTCGACGAGCCGCACGTCCATCGTCTGCATCGCGCGCTCGGCCGCATGGCGCGACACGATGCCGATGCCCACGCCGCTGGCGATCACGCGGCAGATCGCATCGAAGCTCTTCAGTTGCACGCGATAGCGGATCCGCTTGCCGAGCGCGCGCGCCTGGTCGGCCAGATGCACCTGCAGTGCGCTGCCGTCGGTAAGGCCGATGAAGTCGGCATCGGCGATCGAGTCGAACGCGACCTTGTCTTGCAACGCGAGCGGATGCGCGGCCGGCACGACGACGATCAGCCAGTCTTCGCGGAACGGTTTCTGTTCGAGCCCGCCGAGCCCGACCGAATCGGCGACGATGCCGACCTCGGCCGTCTTGTTGCGGATCGCATGCACGATCTCCTGGCTCGAGCGCTCCTCGACGCTGATCGACAGCTTCGGATGATGCGGCAGGTAGTCGGCCAGCGCGTCGGGCAGGTATTCGCTCAGCGACGCCGTGTTGCACAGCAGCCGGATATGCCCGCGCAGCCCCTGGCCGTATTGCTGCAGCTCGCCGCGCATGTGGTCGATCTGCTGCAGCACGGTGCGCGCGTGGTGTTCGAGCGCGCGGCCCGCGTCGGTTGCCTGCGCGCCCGACTTGGTCCGGTGCAGCAGCGGCACGCCGAGTTCGTCTTCCATGCCGCGGATGCGCTCGCTCGCGGCCTGCAGCGTGATGTGGGTCCGCTCGGCGCCGCTCGTGATCGTGCCGGCCTCGCAGATGTTCAGGAAGAGCCGCAGGTCGGTCAGGTCGAAGCGCATGGTGGGTGGGGGCGATCGTGTTGGAATGGCCGATAAGTTAGCAGGGAACCGCAGCCGCGGTCTCAGGCGCAGCCTGAGGCCCGATTCGCCGGTTCCGCATTTTCGGGGCGCGATCGATGGCGGATCATGGCCGCACATCAACCGGGGAGCCAGTCATGCGGATCGATCCGTCGTGGGGCGTGTCGTTCAAGATCGCGCTGCACGTGCTGTTCCTGTGCATCGGCATCGCGTGGGCCTGTTCGGAACTCGCCACGTGGTTGCGTTGAACGTCGCGGCTGCCGTGCGCCGCAGCGGGCGGCGGCCGCCGCTTCACGTCTATCGAAACGAGTTCGTCATAGTTTTCTAAAACGAAAATTCTTCCGTTTTCGCGCAAAAAGACCATCAAGTTTTTCCGGATCGGACCGTATTACCGGTAGCGAATGCCGGCCGGCATCCGGTTCGTGATCGTTTGTCATCATTGTTTGCATCCGGTTACACGTCGGCCGTTCCGTTTTTGAGATGCTTGAAAGATTGTCAAACCGGAGTCGGATCGTCCATGAAAACGCGCGAGATTCACCGTCACGCGGCGTGGCTGCCAGGCCTGGCAGCCGTGCTCGTCATGGCCGGTTGTGCAAGCACGCAGTCCGTTCCGCCGAGCGATACGCAGGCGGGACAGTCGTCGTCGGGCCAGCCCGCCGCTGCGCCGTCGGCCGCCACCCCGCCGCCGGCGCCGATTTTCGTCGCGCAGAAGTACGTCGTGAAGCGCGGCGACTCGTTGACGGGCATCGCGTCCGCGAACGGCTGCAGCATTGCCGACCTGCGCACCTGGAACAAGCTGGGTGCGAACGGCCGGCTGCGCATGGGGCAGGTGCTGCGCATCGTCAAGCAGCAGCCGTTGCCGGCACCGGGCGCGGCCGGCACGCAGGTGGCCGCATCGTCGGCAGCGAGCAATGGCGCAGCGGGCAACCCGCCAACCGCGCAGACCACAGCGTCGAGCGCGAGCGACCGTCAGGTCGTCAAGGAAATGAAGCGGCATGCGGGTGGCGTCGCGCTCAAGTGGCCCGCGAACGGCAAGATCGTCGACGGGTTCCGGCCGGGGCAGAACCGCGGCATCCAGATCGCCGGCCGGCCGGGCGACCCCGTACGCGCGGCGGCCGACGGCCGCGTGATGTATGCGGGCACCGGCCTGAACGATTACGGCAGCCTGATCATCGTCCAGCACAACGCGGATTTCCTGACCGCCTATGCGCACAACCGCAAGCTGCTCGTGAAGACGGGTGACATCGTGCGCCAGGGCGACGAGATCGCCGAGATGGGCGACCTCGACAACTCGCGTGTCGCGCTGCTGTTCGAGGTGCGACGCGACGGCAAGCCGGTCAATCCGATGCCGTATCTGCCTTCGTCGCAAGGGTGAAGCAGGGCCGTTTCGCTGGAACGTGGCGGCGGTCGCTGCTACGCTAGGGTCTGTTCATGCGAGTCCCGCGCTTCGCGGGGCCGGCGGTCGTCTTTCGGGGATGCGCGGCGAATGCCGTCGCGAGTCGGCTGCCGGCGTGAACGGGCGCGCTGCTTCGACGCGTGCCCGCGCTGCTTCGTGCCACCGTTTCCGACAGAACACACCTCATCCATGGAACACTCTCCGACACGCCGCTCGCTGTTGCTTGCCGCCGTTGCCGCGCCGTTCGTCGCCGCGTGCACATCCGCGCCGGTCGCCGACCAGGGGCGCGCCCACGCCGCCCAGGCCGAATTGACCGCGCTCGAGAAGGCCTCGAATGGCCGGCTCGGCATCGCCGCGCTCGATACGTCGAACGGCGTGCGCATCGCTCACCATGCGCGCGAGCGCTTCCCGCTGTGCGGTACGTATGCGGTGGTTGCGGCCGCCGCGATGCTCGCGCGCGGCTCGCTCGACGCGTCGCTGCTGCCGCGCCGCATCCTGTACCGCCGCTATGAAATCGTGTCGGGCTCGCCGATCACGGAAAGCCACGTCGACACAGGCATGACGATCGAGCAGCTGTGCGTGGCGATGCTGCAGTCGGGCGACAAGGGCGCCGGCAACCTGCTGATGGGCGTGCTCGGCGGCCCGCAGGCCGTCACGTCGTTCGCTCGCGCGAGCGGTGATACGTTCTTCCGACTCGATCACTGGGAACCCGAACTGAACAACGCGGCGCCCGGTGACGAACGCGACACGTCGACGCCGGTCGAGATGGTCGACTCGCTGCAGCGGCTGCTGCTCGGCAACACGCTGCAGGAACCGCAGCGCGCGCAACTGACGGAGTGGATGGTCGGCGGCGCGCGTGGCGCGACCGGCATCGCGGCGGGTGTGCCGCCC
>NZ_JAAGPO010000266.1:0-10885 GCF_017104825.1 Burkholderia sp. Ac-20345
TGATGCGCTGAGCCAGAAGGTCGTGTTCCTGTCGAATGCGCACCAGCAGAGCGCCGAGCTAACGCTCAATCCGGCCGATCTCGGGCCGCTGCAGGTCGTGCTGCGCGTCGCGGACAACAACGCGCACGCGCTGTTCGTGTCGCAGCACCCGCAGGTGCGCGAAGCGGTCGAAGCCGCGCTGCCGAAGCTGCGTGAAGCAATGGAAGCGGGCGGGCTCGGGCTCGGCAGCGCAACCGTCAGCGACGGCGGCTTCGCTTCGCAGCAGCAGAACCCGCAACAGACCTTTGCCGGCGGCCAGTCGTCGCGGCGCGGAAGCGGCGGATCGTCAGCCGCCGATGCACCGCTCGACGTTGCGCAATCCGCACCGGCCGCCGCGAGCGTGAGCCGCGCCGGCCTCGTCGATACGTTTGCCTGAGCATAGCCGCCGCCGTGCGCGCGCCGCTCAGCGGCCGTGCACCGCCGCGGCTGCCTCGCCGCGCGGCGCCGCGCCCTTGCGCGTGGCGACGATGAATTCCGCCGCGCGTTCGCCGATCATCACCGACGGTGCATTCGTGTTCCCGCCGACCAGCGTCGGCATCACCGACGCATCCACCACGCGCAACCCTTCGACGCCGCGCACGCGCAGTTGCGGATCGACGACCGCGCGCGCATCCGAACCCATCCGGCAGGTGCCGACCGGGTGGTAGATCGTGTCGGCGTGCTCGACGATCGTCTTGCGCAGCTCCGTTTCGCTCTGATCTGCCCGCGTGTACAGCTCGCGACCGCCCTGCGACGCGAGCGGCGCCTGCGACAGGATCTTGCGCATCGCCTGCGTGCCGCGCACGAGCAGGTCGAGATCGCGCGAGTCGCTGAAGAAGCGCGGATCGATCAGCGGTGCGTCGCGCGCATCGCCGCTCGCGAGCGCCACCGTGCCGCGGCTGAACGGCCGCAGCGCGCACACGTGCAGCGAATAGCCGAAGCCCCAGTGCATCTTGCGGTTGTGGTCGTCCACGAGCGCCGTGCAGAAATGCAGTTGCAGGTCGGGACGCTCGAGCGACGGATCGCTCTTGATGAAACCGCCGGCCTCCGCGACGTTGCTCGTCATCATCCCGGTGCGGCTCGAGAAATAGCGCACGAGCGCGGGCGTCATCTTCGCGATCCCGCGCAGGCACACGCCGACCAGTTCCGATGAATTCACGCGCGTATTGATGATGAAATCGATATGGTCGATCAGGTTCGTGCCGACGTCCGGCGCATCCTGCACGACCGCGATCCCGTGCCGGCGCAGTTGCTCCGCCGGGCCGATCCCCGAACACATCAGCAGTTGCGGCGAATTGAACGCGCCGGCCGACAGGATCACTTCCGCGCGCGCGTCGAGCGTCTCGACGCGCCCGTTGCGCGCGACCGCGACGCCGGCCGCACGCTTGCCATCGAACACGACACGCAGCACCGTCGCATCGGTGATCACGTGCAGGTTCGGCCGGTTGCGGCCGTAGATATATGCGCGTGCGACGCTGCAGCGCGAGCCGTCGCGGTGCGTCACCTGATAGAAGCCGACGCCTTCCTGCGTCGCGCCGTTGAAATCGTCGTTCAGCGGATAGCCGGCCGCATGCGCGGCCTGGATGAATCGTTCGGAGAACGGATTGCGAAAGCGCAGATCCGACACCGTGAGCGGGCCGTCCGCGCCGTGCCACGCATCGGCGCCGCGCTCGTTGCCCTCCGCGCGGCGGAAATACGGCAGCACGTCCTGCCAGCCCCAGCCCGTCGCGCCGAGCTGCGCCCATTCGTCGTAGTCGCCCGGGTGGCCGCGCGTGTAGATCATCGCGTTGATCGCACTCGAGCCGCCCATCCCGCGCCCGCGCGGCTGGTAGCCGCGCCGCCCGCCGAGGCCCGGCTGCGGCACCGTCTCGTAGCCGTAGTTCGTACCGAGCTTGAACGGCACCAGCGCGGCGATGCCGACCGGCATGTTGACGAGCAGGTTGCGCTCCGTATGCGAGCCGGCCTCGATCAGCGCGATCGTCGCATCGGGGCAGGCATCGGCGAGACGGCCTGCCAGGCTCGACCCGCCCGAACCGCCGCCGACGATGATGTAGTCGTATTGCATGTCACGTCTCCGTCGTGTCATGGATGGCGCCCGGCATCGCCGCGCGACCGCGTCTCCTCTTGTAATTCGGGCATTGTAGGAATGGCCGTCGCGCGCGCGGCGCGCGGATTCAAGAGCGATTCCTCTAAACGCCCGCGTGAACTAAATTTAAGATGTATCGATTCGCTTTGCGCGACGCGCCGGCCACCAGAAGCCGATCCGTCGCGAAACGGGAGTGACGACGATGCAGCGCCAGGTTCTGCAGGCCGCGTGCCGACCGGGTTGTCCGGATGCGATGCGCGTAGCCCGCATTTCATTTCAAACGGCTGCCCGCGCGGAGAGCCTCAGTGTCATGCGCGCAGTCGATCGAAATCGAACGGCACGTGTCGTCGCCGACCGTTTGGACGGCTTGTCGCCGCAGCGGCACGATGGGCTGCGACACGATTTGGCGTACACGTCGCGCCGCCCTGCTTCGGTGCACCGGCAGGCGCTCGCGACGCAGCGACGCGTGCCCGTAGGCAGTCACATCGCGGCGCACGCGCATGCGCCAATGAGCGGTTTCCGGATGCGCACACCGTCGCGCGGATGCGACGCCCGCTGCATGCTTCAACCGGTTTTCGAGCACACGTCGCATCCGGCCCCGCGCCGCGCGACACGCACCACCCCGATCCGCGTCGCCGCGCTCGCCGAGCGCGCGCGTGCGGCGTGACGGCCGGCCGACCAGCCAGGCCCAACTGGAGGAGACGACATGAAGAACGACCTGCCCGAACTGGCCCCGCAAGCACTGCCGTCGGCCGATGCGCTGACGGCGCTGCTGCGCGACCAGCGCGCGGCCTACCTGCGCGCACCGTACCCGGCATGGGAAACGCGCGTGCAGCACCTGCGCGCGCTGCGCACGATGCTGATCGACCATGCGGATGCACTCGCCGAAGCGATCAGCGCCGATTTCGGTCATCGTGCGAAGCAGGAAGTGCTGCTGTCGGAAATCTGGATGGCGAAGGAAGAGATCGACGACGCGCTCAAGCATGGCAAGCGCTGGATGAAACCGATCCGCAAGCCGATGAACAAGTGGCTGCGCCCGGCGCGCGCGAAGGTGATTCCGCAGCCGCTCGGCGTGGTCGGCATCGTCGTGCCGTGGAACTACCCGGTGCTGCTCGCGGCCGGCCCGCTGATCTGCGCGCTCGCGGCCGGCAACCGCGCGATCATCAAGATGTCCGAACTGACGCCGCGCACGTCGGCGCTGTTCGAGCAGCTCATTGCCAAGACCTTCACGCGCGACCACGTCGCGGTCGTGAACGGCGATGCGGAAGTGGGCGCCGCGTTCAGCGGGCTGCCGTTCGATCATCTGCTGTTCACCGGCTCGACCCACGTCGGCCGCCACGTGATGCGCGCGGCCGCCGACAACCTCACGCCCGTCACGCTCGAACTCGGCGGCAAGTCGCCGGCGATCGTCGGCCCGAACGCGCGCTTCGATGCAGCCGTCGACGCGATCGTCGCGGGCAAGACGCTGAACGCGGGCCAGACCTGCATCGCGCCCGACTACGTGCTGCTGCCGCGCGGGATGGAAGCCGCATTCATCGAGCGCGCGCGCGCACGCTTCGCGAAGATGTATCCCGACCTGTCGGCCAACGGCGACTACACGACGATCGTGTCGCCGCGCCACTACGCGCGGCTGCAGCAGCTCGCGAGCGACGCGCAGGCGGCCGGCGCGCAGCTGCACCCGCTGTCCGACGCGCAATCCGATCCCGCATCGCGCCGCTTCGTGCCGTGCGCGGTCACGCAGGTGCCGGCCGCATCGCAACTGATGCAGGAGGAAATCTTCGGGCCGCTGCTGCCGCTCGTGCCGTACGAACGGCTCGACGAAGCGATCGCGTACGTGAATGCACGCCCGCGTCCGCTCGCGCTCTACCTGTTCGACGAGGACGGCGGCACCATCGATCGCGTGATGCGCGAAACGATCTCGGGCGGCGTGTCGATCAACGAAACGCTGATGCACATCGCGTGCGGCAGTTTGCCGTTCGGCGGTGTCGGTGCGAGCGGCATGGGCGCGTATCACGGCTACGACGGCTTCGTGACGTTCTCGAAGATGAAGCCGGTGCTCACGCAGGCGCGCCTGAACGCGCGCAACCTGCTCGCGCCGCCGTACGGCAAGCGCTTCGCCGCGCTGATCAAGCTGATGCTGAAGTTCTGAGCGAAACGGGCCGCGCGCATCGCGCCGCGGCCCGCACATGCATGCCGCGCGGCGCGAGTACCGCGCGCGCCGTCACACGGGCCAGAGCGGCCCTTCCTGCATCGCGCCGATCTGCTCGCGCAACTCGAGTACGCGCGCTTCCCAGTAACGATGCGTGTTGAACCACGGGAACGCGGCCGGAAACGCGGGATCGTCCCAGCGCCGCGCGAGCCATGCCGCATAGTGGATCAGCCGCAGCGTGCGCAGCGCTTCGACGAGATGCAGCTCGCGCGGCTCGAATTCGCAGAAATCCTCGTAGCCGGCCAGCAAATCAGCCAGCGCACGCGACGCGCCTTCGCGATCGCCCGGCAGCAGCAGCCACAGATCCTGGATCGCGGGCGCCATCCGGCTGTCGTCGAAGTCGACGAAGTGCGGGCCGGCATCGGTCCACAGCACGTTGCTCGGATGACAGTCGCCGTGCGTGCGCAGCAGGCGGATCTCGCCCGCCCGCTCGAACGCGGCCTCGACGCCTTCGAGCGCGAGCGTCACGGCCGTCGCATAGGCGGGCCGCACATCGTCCGGAATGAAATCGTGCGCGAGCAGGTAGTCGCGCGGCTCGTAGCCGAACGTATTGATGTCGAGCACGGGGCGCGCGACATACGGCTGCGTCGCGCCGACCGCATGGATCCGGCCGATGAAGCGGCCGAGCCATTCGAGCGTGTCGCTGCGATCGAGATCGGGCGCGCGGCCGCCGCGCCGCTCGAAGATCGAGAAGCGGAAGCCGTCGAATGCGTGCAGCGTGCGGCCGTCGAATGCGCGCGCGGGCACCGCCGGAATCTCGCGCGCGGTGAGTTCGGCGACGAACGCGTGCTCTTCGAGGATCGCTTCGTCCGACCAGCGTGCCGGACGGTAGAACTTCGCGACGACCGGCGGGCCGTCTTCGATGCCGACCTGATAGACGCGGTTTTCGTAGCTGTTGAGCGCGAGCATGCGCCCGTCGGTGCGCAGGCCGGCCGGTATCAGCACGCTGTCGAGCGCGTCGAGCACGCACTCGGGCGTGAGTCCGGCGAACGGCGGGCCGGCGGGAGAAGCGGGAGCGGAAGTGACGTCTTTCATGCCCCGCATTGTGCCGCCAGCCGGGCTGAAAGACGAGCGCCCGGTGCGACGTGTGCGCTTAGTGCAGCGCCGCGCCGGCCGGCAGCACGGATTCGCCGGTGTCGATCAGGTCCTCGAGAAAGAACGGCTCGGTGTTGAGTTCTTTCGACTCACCCGGCACGCCCGCGTACCAGGTCACCATGGCCATGTCGCCCAGGATGCGCTGGACGATGCCGCGCGCGCCCTTCGGCACCGCGATATGGGTAGTGCAGACAATCGACCCGATATGCATGATGGTTCCCCACTCTTGAATCTTGAAACCCGGCCCGCTGGCGGGCCGGCAAATGCACGATCCGCGCCGCTCTCGACGGAGCGCTGCGCGTCATCCCATTGTTCACGGTTTATCGAAGCGCGAAAAGAAGAAGAAGCAGGCGAAGTGCCGCGAATTCGTCGAATGTCTCCAATCAACCACTACGCCGGACGGCTGCTTGCCCGCCCGGCTACCCCCATCATACCCTGTCGAATGTGACTGCCCGCCGAATCCCCGGCATCACCGCGGCGCGCACGCAATGGACGCCCCGCGCGCACCGTGAATCCGGTGCCGGGTCGCCAGGCACTTTCACGCGACTGCGCTTGCCGAACCGCACAACGCCTTCATCACCTTCCCCCTGCCTCGAACGCAGCCAGCGCAACGACCGTTGCGCACGCATCGCCCTTCGTCATACGAAGCCACCGACAGGTGTTGCATCCGATGCCGGCCTTGCGGTACCTTTGATGCTCATTCGCGTTCAAGCGCATTCCGATACGATGCATCCGCTCACGTCCGCCCTTGCAAAATCCCGGCCGCAGTTCGACTCGCGGCCGCAGGCGTGCGCACATCCGTCGGTCCTTCCTCCTCCTGTCGCACCGCCGCTCGTCGGCGCCGCGCCGCCCCCTCCGGCGGCACGCGCCGGCTGACCAGCCGGCTTTTCGTTTCGTCTTCCATTCGCCCGCAGGCCTGCATTCGTGCGTCGTGACGCACGGCGTGTTGCTGCGCGCGCGGATGGAACATTCCGATCCGTTCGACAGGTGGATTCACATGGTTTCGTTCAAACGCGCGCTCGCCGCGCATGGAGCGACGTCGCTCTTCGTGCTGCTGTGGAGCAGCGGCGCGATCTTCGCTGAACTCGGTCTGCGTCACGCATCCGCGTTCGTCTTTCTCACCGCACGTTTCGCACTGGCATCGCTCGTGCTGCTCGGGCTGGCCTTCATGCGCAAACACTGGCTGCCGCCGCGCGGCGAGCGGCGCATGGCCGCGCTGACCGGCTTGCTGATGATGGGCGGCTATTCGATCTTCTACCTGCTCGCACTCGAACGCGGGATCGCGCCGGGCGTGCTCGCGACGATCCTCGGCGTGCAGCCGATCCTCACGCTCGCGATCGTCGAGCGGCGCTGGCAACCCGTACGCGTCGCAGGGCTCGCGCTGTCGCTGGCCGGCCTCGCGCTCGTCGTGTTCCGCGGCGTGGGGGACGGCGGCCTGTCGCTCGCAGGCGTCGCGTTCGCGCTCACCGCGCTCGTCGCGCTGACCGTCGGCTCGCTGCTGCAAAAGCGCGTACGTGCGGCACCCGCCGACGTGCTGCCGCTGCAGAATGCGATCGGCCTCGCGCTGTGCGTGGCGATCGTGCCGTTCCGGCCGGTGTCGTTCGACATGAGCTGGGCGTTCGTGATCCCGCTGCTGTGGCTCGGCATCGTGATTTCGGTGATCGCGCAACTGCTGTTCTACCGGTTGATGCAGCGCGGCGATCTCGTCAACGTGACGAGCCTGTTCTATCTCGTGCCCGTCGTCACCACGCTGATGGATGCCGTGTGGCTCGGCAACCGGCCCGAGCCGCTCGCGCTCGCCGGCATGGGCGCGATCATCGCGGGGCTCGCGCTCGTGTTCCGCGCGCCGGCCGCCCGCGTGCAACCCGACCGCGCATGAGCGGGCGTGCCGTCGCGCCCGCGGGTGCGGCGGCACGCATCGGACACATACGACGAATCCGCAACAATCGAAAGGCACGGGAAAGATGCGTGCAAGTCGTTCGTCGAACTGGCGGGAAAAATGCGCGATTCGTGGGGCTTTCCGCTGATTTTTTAATGGTTCGGATAGCGAAAAGCGGTGCCGGTTGCCTATACTCGAATTGACCGCCCCGCTCGCAATCGGGTCGGACCAACACTAGAAACACCCGGCATGGGGCCGGAGTCCGCGCCCAAGCGCCCACTCCGGTCGACCCTGGAGACACGCATGACGACCTACTTCACGATCGGCGACTTCATCCTGTTGATTCCGATGGCGCTGGCCGGAGCGCTATTTCTCGGCGCGGTGCCGTGTGCAACCGAATTCCGCCACAACTTGCTGCGCGTGCTGGGCGTCATCCTCGGCGTCGGCGTTGCGGTATTGCTCGTCGAAGGCCTGCCTGCGCTGATCTAGCGGCGCACCATCCGTGCGTGACGTGCATCGCTGCATTGCAGCGATGCGATGTGCTGCACGCAAGCCATTGATACGGCACGCGATGTTTCGCATGCCGTATCGACTGCCGGTCAGATCGACTGATCGGTGGACGGCTTTTCCCACAGATTGATGCCACCTTCCGTCGCGTAACGATCGATCTCCGCGAGTTCCTCCGCCGAGAATTCGAGATTCTTCAGCGCGCCGACGTTTTCGCGCACCTGCTCCGCGCGGCTCGCGCCGATCAGCGCGGACGTCACGCGGCCATTACGCAGCACCCACGCGAGCGCCATCTGCGCAAGGCTTTGCCCGCGCCGTTCGGCGATCGCGTTCAGCTTGCGCACTTGGTCGAGGTTGTCCGCGCTCAGGTGATCCCGCTTCAGCGAGCCGCCGCCCGGCTTGTTCACACGCGCATCGGCCGGCACGCCGTTCAGGTACTTCGACGTGAGCAGCCCCTGCGCGAGCGGCGTGAACGCAATGCTGCCCGTGCCGATCTCGTCGAGCGTGCCGAGCAGTTCGGTTTCGACCCAGCGGTTCAGCAGGTTGTACGACGGCTGGTGGATCAGCAGCGGCACCTTGTACTGCGCGAGCAGCTCGGCCATCTCTCGCGTCTTCGCCGCCGAATACGACGAAATGCCGATGTAGAGCGCCTTGCCCTGCTGCACGGCCGACGCGAGCGCGCCCGCCGTTTCCTCGAGCGGCGTGTGCGCGTCGAAGCGGTGCGAATAGAAGATGTCGACGTAGTCGAGCCCCATCCGCTGCAGGCTCTGGTCGAGGCTCGCGAGCACGTACTTGCGCGACCCGCCGCCACTGCCGTACGGCCCCGGCCACATGTCCCAGCCGGCCTTCGTCGAGATCAGCAGCTCGTCGCGATACGGCCGGAAATCCTCCTTCAGCAGCCGGCCGAAGTTGGTTTCCGCGCTGCCGTAGGGCGGCCCGTAGTTGTTCGCGAGATCGAAGTGGTTGATGCCGAGGTCGAACGCGGTGCGCAGGATGTCGCGCTGCGTCGAGATCGGCGTCGAGTCGCCGAAGTTGTGCCACAGACCAAGCGACAGCGCGGGCAGTTTGAGCCCGGATTTGCCGCAGGTGCGGTATTGCATGCCGGCATAACGTTCGGAAGCTGCTTCGTAAGCCATGAGTCGGTTCCGTCAGGACATCGGGAGAGGGGACGCGCGCCGGCCGCGCACACGGCGCGGCGGCGGCGAAGGAGTCATACGACGACTATGGTAGCGAAAGCGGCCGAAACGCGCTCGACGGCACGGCGATGGACGCGGCCGCGGCCGTCGCCTACACTGCGGCGTCTCGAATCACCGTTTCAGCGAGGTTGGTATGTCCCGGGTCATCTCGGTTGCACTGCTCGTCGGCGGCGTCTTGCTGCTGTATTTCGGCGGCCAGTCGTTCCATTCGATCAACGACAACGTGTCGCGCTTCTTCACCGGTTCGCCCGCGACGAAGACGATCCTGCTGATCGTGGGCGGCGCCGTCGCATCGTTCGTCGGCCTGATCGGCCTCGCGATGCCGGGCAGCAAGCGCTGATCGCGCAGCCGCGCGATGCACGCACGGCCCGCGTCATACGATCGGGCCGCGCCAAACGAAACGGGCGGCCAGGCCGCCCGTTGCTTCATTCGCCCGCGATGCGCCGCATCACGTGAGCGCGGCGGTATCGCCGCCCGTCCGATCCGAACCTAGAACTGCACTTCCGACTTCGACGCCGAGCGCGTGCCCGGCACCGGCCGGTTGCTCGCGGCGTGGTACGTGTACACGAGCGAGAACTTCACCTGGTCGGAACGGTTCTGCCCGGCCGAATGCAGCGTATTGCTGTGGAAGAACACGACGTCGCCCGTCTGCAGCGGCGGGCACGTGGCCGCGTCGATCATCTTCTTGTTCGCCGGCAGGTCGCCGCGGAAGAACTTCGCATCGTCGAACGCTTCGGGACCGAATTCGGCCGTATGCGACCCCGGTACGAGCCACAGTGCGCCGTTCTCGTTCGTTTCCGGCCCGAGCGCGAGCCACACCGACACCATGTCCGGACGCTCGAACGACCAGTAGCGGAAATCGCGATGCCAGCCGGTCAGGCTGCCGTACGCCGGGTGCTTCGTCATCATGCAGTTGTGATGCGCGCGCGACAGCACGGGTTCTTCACCAAAATACTCGCGCATCCACGCACCGATTTCGGGTGCGGTCGCGCGCTCGGCGAACGCCGGATCGCGCGAATACGCATCGAGCAGCCGCCGCACCGTATGCCCGCCCGGCGCATGCTTGGACTCGGGCGCGCCCGGGTAGCGCAGGTCCGCCTCGAACTCGATCGGCTCGGCCGCCTCCCGTAACTGGCGCTCCGCGACTTGCCTGAGCGCCGCGCACTGCTCGTCGCTGACGAGGCCACGCGCGACGACGAAGCCGCGCTCGCGCAATTCCGCGACTTGCGCGCGGATCGATTCCGACTGCAATGGAGACGACATGGGATGCCAGACGTTTTTTGTGTGAATGTGACGATTGTAAATCGGCGCCGGATGCCGCGAACAGCACCATTGTCGTGCGCAGGGGCATGCCAATCGAGGATTTGATCCTGCTCAAGGGAACTGTGCGGCGCGGCGCTGGCCTCACCGACAGGCGGTATGCGGCACACGCCTTGTGGCACAAGGGTTTATCGCGACTTTTGCCCGTCATGAATCCCCTGTAGCCTGTCGCGGCCTGTCAATTCTGGCGGGCGCGGCGCGCAGCGAGTTTCGGTAAGATCCGTTGCGCCTTCCGAGGCCGTTCATACCAGTGCGCTCCCAAGGGCGCCATCCATACAAGCGAAGCATCGTTCACATGCCATTCCGTCTGACTTCCCGTCTCAGCCGCGCTGCGAAGCGCGTCGTGCCGCCCGCTCCTGCCCGCTCGCTGCGCCATCACCGCGCACGCACGCAGGCGCTGGCCGAGCGTACGCCCGCACACAGCCGGCTGGACGGTATCCGTGCGTGGTTCCACGCATTTTTCTCGATGATGAGCGCGCAGGCGTTCTCGCGCCGTGCCGGCCTGCGCTCGCTGCTGCAGAAGCCGTCGTCGCTGCGCGCGCTCGCGCTGCGCCGTGCGCTCGGCCCGCAGCGCC
>NZ_JAAGPO010000267.1:0-270 GCF_017104825.1 Burkholderia sp. Ac-20345
GAACTATCGTGTAGATGTCGGTGGTTGCCGGTTCATTAAAAAAAAAAAAAAAATAATATAATGTTCAATACGTCTTATTATGACAAAAATAACGAGTTATAGCATCATCAATTCAATACTATTATACATCCGAAGTCGCGAGTTATAGTTGGACTACACGTGTCACGACGATGCTTCTGATCACACGAAATCCTGCTTGTTCATGATTTTCATGTAGTCCAGTAGGTCTCTACGTGAGAGCGTATTCCAGTTCTACATTACCACTCTTTC
>NZ_JAAGPO010000268.1:0-11126 GCF_017104825.1 Burkholderia sp. Ac-20345
TCGGCGCGGCCGTCGCGAGTGGCGGCACCTGCGCGCTCGGCAGCTTCAGCCCGACCGTCAACGACAACCTCGTCGGCGCCACGACCGTGTCGGGCGGCGACCGGGTCGGCCTGACAGGTGCATGGACCGGTGCGGCCGGCGACATGGGCTACACGCAGATGCCGCTCGGCAGCACGTCCGTCGTGTCGGGCAACCCGAATCAACCGCTGCTGTCGATCGGCGGCAAGACTCGAAGCGTCAGCACGCCCGATTCGATCACCGGTGGCCGGACATCGATCGCGACCTACGATTCGGCCACGTTCTCCGCATCGACTGCGGGCTCGACCAACGTGCCGGTCTATCACGACGTGAACGGCAACCAGTACGTGAACACGCGAATCGGCACCGTCGATCGCTCCGGCGGGACGCTCGACGTGTCGATCGGCAATCCGGCAGGCTCGCCGACGGCAACCGGCAACGCGATCACGATGGCGCCGAAGCAGACGGATCTGTTCGTCGCAGACGGCACCGGTTCGGCGCCAAGCGTCATCAACTGGAATTCGCGCAACCAGGTCTGGCTGGGGACCGGCGACTATCTCGCGAATGGCGGCCCCGCAGGTCATGTCCTGCTCGAGGTTCCGACGTATGCGGGCAGCTTCACCGCCTTCGACGGCAGCACGTGGACCGTCACCGACGAGGCGTCGCTTGCCGCATACAACAACTTCCTCGTGCGCTCGGTGAGCAGCGGCGCGCTCGGCTCGCAGGCCGCCTACGACAGCGCGTTCAACCGGGCCGTCACGTTCACCACGCAATCGTTCGGGTACGCGAACAACGTGTCGCCGGGCGACGAGAACGCGCTGCCGATGAACTACCTGACGGCCCTGCACGGCACCGGCCCGAACGCGACGCTGCATATCGGCAAGGATGGGCAGATCGACTTCCGCGGCACCAACACGATCGACTCGAGCTCGGCGGTCCTCGCGGAAAACGGCGCGCACTTCGTCAACGACGGCGGCCTGTCGGGCGACTTCACGCTCGTGCGCCTGCTGACCGGCGCGAGCGGCGTCAACAACGGCGTGATCTCGTCCGGCTATGCCGCCGGCGACAACTTCAATACGGGCGGCGCCGCGCCGCCCGACAACTTCAGCCTCAACGCGTACACCGAGGGCAACGGCGTCTACGCGAACGGCGCCGGCACGACCTTCGTCAACCACGGCGTGATGAACGTCGGCGCGTGGACCTTCAACACCACGCGCCCGGACCTGCAGAACTACGCGGTGGCCGCGACCGACGGCGCGAGCGCATCGAACGCCGGCACGATCAACGTCGGCGTCAACGCGACGACGCTCGACAGCCAGGTGATCGGCGGCCTCGTCGCCGGCGGCAGCTTCACGAACGAAGCCGGCGGCACGATCTATCTCGGCCGCGCGGCCCAGTACGATGCCGGCGCGCCGGAAGCCGTGAACGACGTCGCGCTGTCCGCGCACGCGTACGGCATCCTGCTCGGCGCCTCGGGCACCGCGAGCAACCTCGGCACGATCGTGATCGGCTCGCAGACGCAGAACGGTGCCGCGCTGGCGAGCATCGGCTCGTCGTCCGGCACGCTGACCAACGCGGGCGCGATCATCGTCAACGGCGCGGCGTCCGGCACGCCGCTCGCCAACGTCGGCATGCTCGCGGCCGACACCGCCGCGACCGTGACCAACACCGGCACCATCACGCTGAATGGCATCAACGGCATCGGCATCATGGTCGTCGGTGCCGGCACGACCGCGACGGCCGCGACCTCGACCGGCACGATCAACGTGGCCGGCGGCCTCGATCCCGCGTCGGGCACGCGCAACTACGGCGTGTGGGCCGAGGGGCCGCGCGCGAAGGCCACGCTCGACGGCGCGCTCAACCTGACGGGCACCGGCGCGATCGGCGTGCATGCGCGTTCGGGCGCGACGATCGACGTCGGCGCCAATGCCGTGCCCGCCTTCATGTCGGGCACCAACCAGATCGGCTTCTACGCGTATGGCACGGGCTCGAAGATCAACGTCGCCGCGCAGCACCTCAGCGTCGACACCGACGATTCGACGCTGTTCCGCGTCGCGGGTGGCGCGGCCTACACGGGCGCGTCGACGGCCGGCACGCTGACGACCGACGTCAACGGCCAGCGCGCGCACGGCGTGCTCGCGACCGACGCCGGCACCGTGCTGTCGACCGGCAACGCGACCTACAACGTCAATGGCGCGAACGGCATCGCGATCGCGGTCGAAGGCGGCGCGCAAGGCACGATCGACGCGGGCGCGACGATCGACCTGAACGCGGCCGGTGCGATCGCCGGCGTCGTCGACGGCCAGGCGCACGACCTCGCCGGTGCCAATGCAGGCGCACCGGTCGCGACGATGCTCACCAACCACGCCGCCGTCACATCATCGACGGCCGGCGTGACCGGCTTCGTCGCGCAAAACCTCGGCACGCTCGAGAACCGCGACACGGTGCTGCTGACGGGCGCCGGCTCGACGGGCGTCGTGATCGGCGCGCTCGGCACGGTGAACAACGCGTCGACGATCCGCGTCTCCGACGGCACCGGTGCGCTCGTCCAGGGTGCGTCGGCGACGCTTTCGAACGCAGGTTCGATCCAAGCCGACGACGGCATCGCAGGCGTGCACCTGACGGGCGCCGGCGCCTCGGTCGCGCTGTCGGGTGCCGGCACCGTGATCGCGAACGGCAGCGCCGACGGCGTGCTGATCGACCCGACCGTGACGGGCGGCGGGCTCGCGGCCGGCGCGACGTCGATCACGGTCGGCGGCTCGGGCAAGGGGATCGACAACCAGGGGACGAACGCGACGATCGCGCTGTCCGGCACGCAGATCGGCACGACCGGCGGGGGCGCCGACGGCCTGTCGTCGACAGGGGCCGGCGCGCGCATCGCGGCCGATGCGGCGACCGTCGTCCGGACCACCGGCGACAACGCGCGCGGCTTCTTCGTGTCGGGCGCGGATTCGACGTTGGCGGCCAACGGCACGATGGTTTCGACGACCGGCGCGGGTTCGGCCGCGATCGTGACGAACGGCGGCGCGACCGCGCTGCTGTCGGGCGCGAAGATCACCACGTCGGGCACGACGGCCGACGGCCTCGTCGCGCAGAACGGCGGCCGCATCGGCGATACGGGCTCGACGATCGCCAGCGCCGCCGGCAACGGCGCCACCGCCGACAGCGGCGGCGTGCTCGCGTTGACCGGCACGACGCTCAAGGGTGCGACGGCCGGCGTGCTGACGTCCGATACGCTCGCAACCGGCGCGACGAGTTCGGTGCTGGTCGACGGCGGCAGCGTCACGTCCGCCACCGGGCCGGCCTTCGCCGCGCGCGGCGGCACGGCCGACATCGCCGTGCGCAACGGCACGGTCGTGACCGCCGGCAACGGCACGCTGCTCGACCTGTCGAACCGCAGCAACACCACCTTCACCGCATCGGCCGTGAACCTGGCCGGCGACATCGTCTCCGACGCATCGAGCACCGGCAACGTGTTCCTCGCGAACGGCACCACGCTGACCGGCAAGATCGATCCGGTCGCGCTGACAGTGGACAACACCAGCACGTGGCGCATGACGGGCAGCTCCGTGCTGAGCAGCCTGAACAACGCGGGCCTGGTCGCATTCGCCGCACCGACCGGTTCGCCGACGCTCGCGGGCAGCTACAAGACGCTGACGACCGGCAGCTACGTCGGCAACGGCGGCACGATCGCGCTCAACACGTTCCTCGGCGCCGACGCTTCGCCGACCGATCGGGTGGTCGTGAACGGCGGCGCGGCGAGCGGCACGACAGGCCTGAAGATCGCCAACACGGCCGGCACCGGCGCGCAGACGAAGGGCGACGGGATTCCGGTGGTCGTCACGACCAACGGCGGCACGACCACCACATCGGCGTTCCAGCTCGCGGGGCCCGTGCAGGCGGGCGCGTACGAATACCGGCTCTATCGCGGCGGGCAAGGCGACGCGAACGGCTGGTACCTGCGGTCGCAGCTCGATTCGACGGACCCCGGCGACCCGATCCATCCGTCCGGCGGCGGTGATGGCGACGGTAGCGGCAACGGAAACGGCGGCGGCACGCTCGCGTATCGCCCCGGCGTGTCGGGCTATGCCCTCACGCCGCTGCTCAACGCCGACTATGGCTTCTCGACGCTTGGCAAGCTGCACGAGCGCGTGGGCGACATCTACAACCTCGAAAAGCAGCAGCCCGGCAATCGCGACGGCGTGTGGGGGCGCATCGGCGGCCAGAGCCTCGACGCGAACGCGGGCCGCTTCGCGGCCGACGAACGCACGTTCTTCGCACAGTTCGGCAAGGACTGGACGCTCGACCAGGCACCGAACGGCGGCGGCAGCATGCATGTGGGCGTGACGGCCAGCATCGGCGTGTCGAACGCGAGCTTCAGCGACATGGCGCGCGCCGATACGGCCAACCTGTCGACGTCGACGGGCTCCGTCGAGATGCACGCGCAGAGCATCGGCGGCTACTGGACGAAGTACCTGTCCGACGGCACGTACTTCGACAGCGTCGGGCAGGTCACGCACTACGGCAACCGCTATCGCGACAGCTACGGCAACGAGGCGTCGCAGAACGGCTTCGGCATCGCGCTGTCGCAGGAAGTCGGCAAGCCGTTTGCGATCGGCGCGCTGCCGGTCGCGGTCGAGCCGCAGGCGCAGTTGATGGTCCAGTACCTGAAGCTGAACGGGTTCAACGACAATGTCTCCGCGGTATCGGGTACGACGACGAACGCGCTGCGCGGCCGCGTCGGCGTGCGCATCTTCCGGCCGAACCTCCAGTCGGATTCGGGTGGCGGTGCCGCGACGCCGTACTTCACGGCCGACGTGCTGCACGACTTCCTGTCGCCGGGCCAGACCGTCGTCGGCGGCACGCCGTTCGCGACGCATCTCGGCCGCACGTGGTACGAGCTCGGCGTCGGCGTGACCGCGGGCTTCGGCAAGTCAGGCGAGCTGTATGCGAACGCGAAGATCGCGCGCAACATCGGCGGCGACTACCGGCGCGGGATCGTCGGACAGGTCGGCTACCGCTACAGCTGGTAACGCCCGCGAGCAGCGGACGAAAAAAAACCGCCCGGCGCTCGGCCGGGCGGTTTTCGCATCGACGCACCCGCAGCGCCGACGAGCGCGGACGCTCAGTGCAGGATTTTCGCGAGGAAGTCCTTCGCGCGTTCCGATTTCGGATTCGAGAAGAAATCGTCCTTGCGGTCGTCCTCGACGATCGCGCCCTTGTCCATGAAGATCACGCGATGGGCCACCTTCTTCGCGAAGCCCATCTCGTGCGTGACGACCATCATCGTCATCCCTTCCTGCGCGAGTTCGACCATCACGTCGAGCACTTCGTTGATCATCTCGGGGTCGAGCGCCGACGTCGGCTCGTCGAACAGCATCGCGATCGGATCCATCGACAGCGCGCGCGCAATCGCGACACGCTGCTGCTGGCCGCCCGACAGCTGGCCCGGGAACTTGTGCGCATGCGCCTTCAGGCCGACGCGGTCGAGCAGTTTCAGGCCCTTCTCGTTCGCCTCGTCCTTGCCGCGGCCGAGCACCTTGACCTGCGCGAGCGTCAGGTTCTCGGTGATCGACAGGTGCGGGAACAGCTCGAAATGCTGGAACACCATCCCGACCTTCGAGCGCAGCTTCGACAGGTTCGTCTTCTTGTCGCCGACCGACTGGCCGTTCACGAGGATCTCGCCCTGCTGGAACGGCTCGAGGCCGTTCACGGTCTTGATCAGCGTCGACTTGCCCGAGCCCGACGGGCCGCACACGACGACCACTTCGCCCTTCTTGACCTCGGTCGTGCAGTCGGTGAGGACCTGAAACTGGCCGTACCACTTCGAAACGTTCTTGATGGAAATCATCTTGTGACCTTTTTCTGGAGACCCTTGACGAGAGCAGACGCCAACGAGCAAATCACGAAATAGCATGCGCCGGCGAACAGGACCATCTCGACGGTCGTGCCGTCGCGATCGCCGACGTTGGCCGCCGTGCGGAAGAAGTCCGCGAGACTGATCACGTACACGAGCGACGTATCCTGGAACAGGACGATCGCCTGCGTGAGCAGCAGCGGGATCATCGCGCGGAACGCCTGCGGCAGGATCACGAGGCGCATCGCCTGCGCGTAGTTCATGCCGAGCGCGAACGCGGCGTTCACCTGCCCGCGCGGCACCGCCTGGATGCCGGCGCGGATGATCTCGGAATAATACGCGGCTTCGAACAGCGAGAACGCGACCATCGCCGACGCGAGACGGATGTCGATCGTCGGCGACAACCCGAGCACGCCCTGCAGCAGCTGCGGCACGATCAGGAAGAACCACAGCAGCACCATCACGAGCGGGATCGAGCGGAACACCGTCACGTAGCCCTGCGCGAACCACGCAAGCGGCTTGACGCCCGACAGCCGCATCAGCGCCAGCAGCGTGCCCCAGACGATCCCGATCACGATCGCGATCAGCGTGATCTGGAACGTGACGACCGCCCCCGTCCACAGCGTCGGCAGCGCGCCGGGAATACTACTCCAGTCGAACTGATGCATCACTTGCCTCCGATATAGCCGGGCAGCCGCGTGCGGCCTTCGATCCAGCGCATGAACGCCATCACGATGAGGTTGATGATCACGTACGCGAGCGTCACCGCAATGAACGACTCATACGTCTGCGCGGTGTAGTCGACGAGCTGGCGCGCCTGCGCGGACAGGTCGAGCAGGCCGATCGTCGACGCGACGGCGGAGTTCTTGAAGATGTTCAGGAATTCCGACGTGAGCGGCGGCACGATGATCCGGTACGCAACGGGCAGCAGCACGTAGCGGTACGTCTGCCATTGCGTGAAGCCCATCGCGAGGCCGGCGGCGCGCTGGCCCTTCGGCAGCGCGTTGATCCCCGAGCGCACCTGTTCGCACACGCGCGCGCCCGTGAACAGGCCGAGACAGATGATCGACGCGGTAAAGAACTGCGTGGCAGGCGGCAACTGCTTGATCCAGGTGCCGATCGATGCGGGCAGCAGCTCCGGTATCACGAGATACCAGACGAAGAACTGCACGATCAGCGGAATGTTCCGGAAGATCGACACGTACACGGTGCCGATCGCGGACAGCCATTTGTTCGGCACGGTGCGCAGCACGCCGAACAGCGAACCGACGATCAGCGCGATGACCCAGGCGACGAGCGACACTTCGATCGTCACCCAGAAGCCGGACATCAGCCATCCGAAATAAGTCGTCGGCTCGCCGGTCGACACGGGGCTCAGGAAGATGCCCCAGTTCCAGTGGTAAGACATGGGCAAGACTCCAGCAAAAAGAGACGGAAGAAGCGGGGCCTCTTCCGTCTCATTAGCGTCATTTCTGCATCAACGGCCGTGCGGTCAGTCGAGCGCCTTGTCGTTCGGGTTCGCGTACAGCTTCTTCATCGAATCGGACAGCGGGAAGTTCAGGTTCAGCCCCTTCGGCGGGATCGGGTTCTCGAACCACTTCGCGTAGATCTTCGCGGCTTCGCCCGACTTCTCGACTTGCGAGATCGCGTCGTCGACGACCTTCTTGAAGTCCGCATCGCCCTTGCGCATCATGCAGCCGTACGCTTCTTCCGATTGCGGCGTGCCGACGATCACCCACTCGCCCGGCTGCTTCGCCTTCGCGCGCTCGCCCGCGAGCAGCGCGTCATCCATCATGAACGCGACCGCGCGGCCCGATTCCAGCGTGTTGAACGAATCGCCGTGATCCTTCGCGCTGATGATGTTCATGCCGAGCTGCTTGTCGTTGTTCATCTTGCGCAGCAGGCGCTCCGACGTCGTGCCGGCGGTGGTCACGACCGTCTTGCCCTTCAGGTCCGCGAAATCCTTGACGCCCGAATCCTTCTTCGTCATCAGGCGCGTGCCGATCACGAAGATCGTGTCGGAGAACGCAGCCTGCTGCTGGCGTTCCGTGTTGTTGGTCGTCGAGCCGCACTCGATGTCGACCGTGCCGTTCTGCACGAGCGGGATGCGGTTCTGCGACGTGACCGGGATGTTCTTCACCTGCAGGTTCGGCAGGTTCAGCTTCTTCTTCACCGCGTCGACCACCTTCAGCTGGAATTCGCGCGAATAGCCGACCACCTGCTGGTTCTGGTCGTAGTAGGAGAACGGAATCGACGATTCGCGGTGCCCCAGCGCGATCACGCCCGTGTCCTTGATCTTCTTCAGCGTGCCCGTCTCCTGAGCATGCGCGCCGCTTGCGAACGCGCAAAGCGCCGCGAACATCAGGACTGCCTTTTGGTATTTCATTTTGGTCATCTCCTTGGCTAAAACCCGCGCCAGTGTATCAAAGTAATATTTTTGAAAGTACTGGTTGTTTACCGAACCACGAATCGCGCTGTGCGAAGCCTTCCTCCCGGCTTCGGGCGCCCCTTCCGGCGCCTGAATGCGCACGCGGGCGATGCCGGATTCGGCACCGCCCGCGAGGGTTCATGCACGCAACCGGATGGATTGCGTCATGGATTGATCGTAGTCAACCGATCCGAAATCGGCAACCACCAATCAGGGGTACAGGCCGCGCATTTCGCGCGCCATCAGGATGCGCTTGCACGCAACGATGAACGCCGCCGTACGCACCGACACCTTGTGCTCTTCCGCGACCGCCCACACGCCGGAGAACGCTTCGCGCATCACGCGCTCGAGACGGTGGTTGATCTCGTCCTCCGTCCAGAAGAAGCTCGAGAAATCCTGCACCCATTCGAAGTACGACACGGTCACGCCACCTGCGTTCGCGATCACGTCCGGGATCACGAGCACGCCGTTCGCGGTCAGGATGTCGTCCGCCGCCGTCGTCGTCGGGCCGTTCGCGCCTTCGACGATGATCTTCGTGCGGATCTTCGCTGCGTTCTTCTCGGTGATCTGGTTTTCCAGTGCCGCCGGGATCAGGATGTCGGTTTCGACCGTCCAGAACTCGTCATTCGGCATCGGCTCCGCGCCTTCGAAGCCCGCGACGCCGCCCGTGCGTGCGACGTGCTCGAGCAGCTTGTTCGAATCGAGGCCGGCCGGCTGGTAGATCGTGCCCGTGTGATCCTGCACCGCGATCACCTTCGAACCCGCTTCCTGGAACAGCTTCGCCGCGATGCCGCCGACGTTGCCGAAGCCCTGCACCGCGATGCGTGCGCCTGCGATCTCGAGGCCCTTCTTCTTCGCCGCTTCGCTGCCGACGACGAACACGCCGCGGCCCGTTGCTTCCTTGCGGCCGAGCGAACCGCCGAGTGCGATCGGCTTGCCGGTCACGACGCCGGTCGACGTCTGGCCCTGGTTCATCGAGTACGTGTCCATCATCCACGCCATCACCTGTTCGTTGGTGTTGACGTCCGGCGCCGGAATGTCGGTGTTCGGGCCGATGATGATGCCGATTTCGCTGGTGTAGCGGCGCGTCACGCGCTCGAGCTCACCACGCGACAGCTTGCGCGGGTCGACGCGGATACCGCCCTTCGCGCCGCCGTACGGCACGTTCACGGCCGCGTTCTTGACCGACATCCACGCGGACAGTGCCATCACTTCCGACAGCGTCACGTCCTGGTGGTAACGCACACCGCCCTTGCCCGGGCCGCGCGACACGTTGTGCTGCACGCGATAGCCTTCGAAGTGCGCGACGGTGCCGTTATCGAGCTCGATGGGGCAGTCGACGATCAGGATGCGCTTCGGGCGCTTCAGCGTTTCGAGCCAGCGCGACAGCGAGCCGAGGTACGGCGCGACGCGATCGACTTGCTGAAGATAGTTGCCCCACGGGCCGAGATCGTCGGCGTGCAGGTAGGACGGGATGGACTGCAATTGCGAAGACATGGATGCTCCAACGGTCAACAGGTGCGCACATTGTCGAAAAACCCGTTTTTTTTATCCAATGCCGTTTGCTTATTCGATTATGCGTTTCTTGCATGATCGCGATTTTTCGCAAATCTGCGGTCGATTTGCGCAAGAACGCACGCGATCGATCGTGCATCGCGTGCGTGAAAAATCGTGTTTCCTGGAAGCGGGAGAGCCGCCGGACAGCCGCCCGACAGGCGCCGCAAGCTCGACGACAGCCGGCCGGCCAGCGCAGTCGCGGTTAACCGCCCACGGTTAACCCGCGGTTTCGCGCAGTTCGTCGCGCACGACGTCCCACAGCGCACGCACGAGCTTCTGGCGAGGATCGTCGCCCTGCAGCGCGAGCTTGTCGCAGTACAGCCGGATCTCCATCGTCAGCGTGAACGGATACGCGCCGCCGCGCACCGACCGGTCGAGCCGGATCAGGCGGCCGCCCGCGACCGCATCCTCGACCGCGCTGTGCGGCAGGAACGCGACGCCGTGACCCGCGAGCGCCATCGCCTTCAGCCCTTCGGCCATGTCGGTTTCATAGACGCGATCGAGGAACAGCGGCGTCGACGCATTCGCGACGATGACCTCCGTCATCCGGCCGAGATACGCGTTCGGCGTATACGACAGGTACGGCACGCGCGCGTCGGCCGTGCCGGGCAGCGTATAGCGCGGCCGCCCCGCGCGGCCCGGCGCCGAGAACGGGCTGATCGGCTCGCTGCCGAGGACCAGCATGTCGTAGCGCGCCGGGTCGAGCGCGACCGGATGGCTCGGGTGGTGGTAGCCCATCACGAGATCGCAGCCGCCCTCGACGAGCGACAGCACCGCGTCGTGCACGTTCAGCGCGCGCAGCCGCGTATGGACCTGGCCCATCTTCGCCTCGATCCGCTGCAGCCAGCGCGGGAAATACGTGAGCGACAGCGTGTGCGGCACCGCGAACTCGATCGTCGGCACCGGCGCGCCGACGTGGCCGCGCAGCAGCGTGCGCGCCTCGTGCGCCTGCGACAGCATCGTCAGCGCCTGTTCGTAGAAGATCTGCCCGGCCTGCGTGAGCCGCGTCGGATAGACCGAACGATCGATCAGTTCGGTCGCGAGCCATGCCTCGAGCGCCTGGATGCGCCGCGAAAACGCCGGCTGCGACACGTGCCGCAGCTCGGCGGACCGGCTAAAGCTGCGCGTTTCCGCGAGCGAAACGAAGTCTTCGAGCCATTTCAGTTCCATGCAGGCGGGCGCGGCGGGCGGCGGTCGGGAAGAAGCCTGCATTCTACCGGCGGGCGGGCCCGGCAGGCGGTGCGGCGAGCGGCCCGGCGCCCCGCC
>NZ_JAAGPO010000269.1:0-11147 GCF_017104825.1 Burkholderia sp. Ac-20345
GCCGCGATGCCGCGCGAGGCGCCCTGCCAGCGGGGTCACGACCACCGCCACCAGAAACACCGCGTAGATCGCGCCGATCCCGACCGTGCCGAAGCCGAACGGCGCGCGGGCCAGGCGCAGGCCGACGAACGTGAACGTCGCGACCTGCGACGCGAGCACGCACGCGCCGATCGCGAACGACGCCAGCAGCGGGCCGCGCGTGACGATGCGCCAAGACGGCCCCGCACCGCTTTCCGCATCGTGTTCGACGCGACGCGCGATCGCGCCGGACGCCGGCAGGCTCGCGTAGATCGCAACGCCCGTGACGAGACACAGCGCCGCGACGACGTCGAGCGCATGTCGCCAGCCCCACATCGACGTCATCAGGTTGGTCGTGAAGCGGCCGGCGAACCCGCCGAGCGTCGTGCCGGCGACGAACAGCGCGCTGATCTCGGCCGACGTGCCGCGATCGAAACGCTCGGCGATATAGGCGATCGACAGCGCGAAGACGAACGGCATGACCAGGCCGGCGGCAAAGCGCGCGCCGAGAAACGACGCGAAACTGCCCGCATGCGCGGACCACACGACCGGCAGCGCGACGGCCATCGCCGCGAGCGAGATCGCGACGCGCCGCTCGATGCGCGCGGCCAGCACGCCGACGAACGGCGCGATAATGGCGACGGCCGTCGTGGTGGCGCTCACGCCCTGCCCCGCGCGCTCCGCGCTGACGCCGAAGGTGGCCGCGAGTTCGTGCAGGATCCCCTGCGTCGAATACAGATTGAGAAACGCGGCGAAGCCGCAGAGAAAGAACGCGATGCGCGTGGTCCTGTCGTTCATCGGAGCTGCCTGGTCGTCGATGCCGACAGTCTGACGAGTGCGCCGCGTGCACGCCAATACCGTTTTCACCGCCATTGATACCGGAACGACAACAATGCTCGACCTGCGCCGCCTCCGCTATTTCGTGGTCGTTGCCGACGAACTGCATTTCGGCCGCGCGGCGTTGCGCCTGCGGGTCGCGCAGCCACCGCTGACACGCCATATCGCCGCGCTGGAAAGCGAGCTCGGCGTGCGGCTGTTCGAGCGTTCGACGCGCGCGGTGCGGCTGACGCCGGAAGGCGCCGCGTTCCTCGACCATGCGCGCAACGTCGTCAGCGCAGCCGCCGAAGCCGAGGCGAGCGCGCGCAAGATCGCGCAAGGCATCGCCGGGCGGATCGTGATCGGCTATGCGAGTTCGATCCCGATGTCCGACACGTTCCCGGACGTCATCCGCCACGCGAGCCGCACGATGCCCGACGTCGAGCTCGCGTTCCGCGAGGCGGCGACCGCCAGCCAGCGCCAGCAGATCGCGGACGGCACGATGGACATCGGTTTCGGCTGGGCATGGGACGGTGCGCCTGGTGTGCCGGTTGCGTCGCTCGTCGTGTCGCGCGAGCCTCTCGTCGCGGCTGTGCCGGCCGCCGATCCGCTCGCGGGCCGTGCGAGCGTCGAAGTCGCGGAGCTTGCGAGCGCAACCTTCGTCACCTTTCCGCCCGGTTACGGCTCGGCATTGACCGCGGCACTTGACGACCTGTGCGCGCAAGCCGGATTCGCGCCGCGGATCGGCGCGACCGCCGCACAGATCACGACGCTCGTGTCGCTGGTGGCCGCCGAGCGCGGCATCGCGATCGTGCCGGGCTTCACGGCCACGCTGCAGCGTCCGGGCGTCGTCTACGTGCCGCTCGCCGGCACCCGCGCGGTCGAGCAGATCGTGTCGTGGAACGAGCCGTTCGCGTCGGCGTGCGTCGAGCGCTTCGTCGCACTGGCACGCTCGCTTGCGCAGCCGGCATCGGCCTGATGCATTGCGAACGACACGCGTCGAGCCTCACGCGATCGATCGGGAAAATCGCCCGCGTCACACATTCCGGAACTGTGTGGAATCGGCAAGATCGTTACGTATCGGGAATCAAATAACAAAAAGAACTCCTGACTATTCACTATTCGACGCGAATCCTCCAAGATGGGCACGCCGCCGGCCGGGAATGCCCGGTCGCCCGACCGGCGGCGATACGCGGGCCAGCGTATCCCTCTTCCACTTGGAGAACACAATGAACAACAATGTGTTGCCGCGTTTCATCCCGCGCGCATTCGCCGCGGGTTGCCTTCTTGCAGTGGCGAGCGTGTCCCAGGGCGCCGGCGTCTATGCCCCCTATGTCGACGTGACGCTCTATCCGACGCCGCTCGTCGACCAGATCGGCGTCCGGCAAGGCATCCAGCAGTTCACGCTCGCGTTCGTGGTCGCGGGCAACGGTTGTGTGCCGTCGTGGGGCGGCGTGCAGCCGATCGGCAACGGCGCGAGCGGCGGCCTGCTGACCGCGCTGTCGACGTCGATCGCGAGCTATCGCGCGAAAGGCGGCGAAGTGGCCGTGTCGTTCGGCGGTGCGAACGGCACGCCGCTGATGCAGGCTTGCTCGACGGTCCCCGCGCTGGCGAGCGCATACCAGACCGTGATCGACACGTACGGCCTCACGCACCTCGACTTCGACATCGAAGGCGCGTCGCAGATGGACACGGCCGCGGTCGCACGCAACTTCCAGGCGGTCACGCAGCTGCAGGCGAGCTATGCGGCGAAAGGCAAGCCGCTGCACGTCACGCTGACGCTGCCGACGATGCCGACCGGGCTTACGCAGGACGGCCTGAACGTCGTCAACGCGGCGATCTCGAACAAGACCGTGTTCGATGCGGTGAACGTGATGGCGATGGACTACGGCCCCGCGAACATCGACATGGGCACGGCCGCGATCAGTGCCGCGCAGGCGCTGTACTCGCAACTCGATACGGCCTTCAAGTCGGCCGGCCAGCCGAAGACCAATGCCCAGCTCTGGCAGATGGTCGGCGTCACGCCAATGATCGGCGTAAACGACGTGCAGGGCGAAACCTTCACGCTTGCGAATGCGCAGAGCGTGCTGAACGCGGCGGTCAGCAACGGCTACGGCTTCTTCGGCAACTGGTCGGTCGGTCGCGATCAGGCGTGCGCGTCCGGCGGCACGTCTGCATCGCCGACCTGCTCGGGCGTCGCGCAGCAGCCGTACGCATTCGCGACGATCTTCAAGCAGCTCGACGGCAAGTGGGGCGCGGGCGTCACGCAGGATCCGAACTACGGCGGCGGCTCGGACGGCGGCACGCCGCAGCCGGGCGCGCCCTGGGCGGCCGGCCAGGTCTATACGGCCGGCGCGACGGTCACCTACCAGGGCACGACGTATCAGGCGCAATGGTGGACGCAGGGCGACGTGCCCGGCCAGGCCGCCGTGTGGAAGCCGGTCGGCGGCGGCACGGCCACGTGGTCGGCAACCACCGCGTATTCGGGCGGCACCTGCGTGATGTACCAGGGCGCGAAATACTGCGCGAAATGGTGGACGCAGGGCGACAACCCGAGTGCGGGCGGTGTGTGGGTGAAATCGTGATGCGGCGTAGCGGCCGTCGCTAGGCCCCGGGCCTGCGCATCAGGGGCCGTTCACGGCGATCGATGCCGGATCGCCGGCGGACGGCCCGCTGGTTGGCGCACCCTGCCCGCCCGCCGTCAGCCGCGCGCGTGCTCGGCCAGCAGCCGTGCCTTCGCGTCGACGAGCAGCGCCGCATGCGTATCGCGATGCTGGCGGATCCGCTCGGTCGGCCCGACCACCGACAGCCCGTACCAGTCGCCGTCGAGCGTCAGCGCGACCGCAATGGCCGACAGCTCGGGCGCGCTCTCGCCGAAGTTCTCGGCCCAGCCGCGTTCGCGAAACCGGGCGGTTTGCGCGACGAGCGCAGGGAGATCCGCCACCGTCGCGTCGGTGAAGCGCTCGAACGGCAACGGCGCGCCGAGCGCCTGCTGCGCGTCGCAGTCTAGCTCCGCGAAAATCGCCTTGCCGATCGAGTTCGCATGCAGCGGGCGCAGCTCGCCCGACGCACGTGTATAGCGGATCGCCTGCTCGGATTCGACGACGTCGAGGTACGTGACGGACACACCCTGGATCTTGCCGAGCACGGCCGTCTCGCGGCTCGCGTCGCGCAGCGCGACGAGATGCGGATGGACGATGTCGACGACCGGATCGGTCGCGTCGATCGCGGCGGCGATCGTCTGCAGGCGGCGCGTCGGGTAGTAGCCGCCGCGCTTGCGCACTTCGTACAGGTAGCCGCGGCTCACGAGCGTGCGCGCCATCGCGAGGCAGCTCGACGCCGGCACATTGAGCAGGCGCGCGAGTTCGGTGAGCGGCAGCGGCCGCCGTTCGGCGGCGAACAGCTCGAACAGGTCGAGCGTGCGGGCAACGAGTTTGACGTCCATGACGAGTGCTTGAATCGGAACGGGAAACCGCGCACCGGGCCGGCCGCCGGGTCGATACGGTCAGTACGACTTCGGCAGCCCGAGCACCTTCTCCGCGATGTAGCACAGGATCAGTTGCGGACTCACGGGCGCGAGCCTCGGAATCATACACTCGCGCAGGTAGCGCTCGACATGGTATTCCTTCGCGTAGCCCATCCCGCCGTGCGTCGCGACCGCCGTCTGACAGGCCTGGAACGCGGCTTCCGCGCCGAGGTATTTCGCGGCGTTGGCCTCCGCGCCGCATGGCTGCCCCGCGTCGTAGCGCGTCGCGGCCTTCATCACCATCAGCCACGCGGCCTCGAGCTGCATCCACGCCTGCGCGAGCGGATGCTGGATCGACTGGTTCTGCCCGATCGGCCGGCCGAACACGACGCGCTCGCACGCATACTGCGTCGCGCGGCGCAGCGCGGCCTGCCCGAGCCCGATCGCCTCCGCGGCGATCAGGATCCGTTCGGGATTCAACCCGTGCAGCAGGTAGCGGAAGCCGTCGCCTTCGTTGCCGATCAGGTCGCCTTCCGGCACGCGCAGGTTGTCGATGAACAGCATGTTCGAATCGACCGCCTTGCGGCCCATCTTCTCGATCTCGCGCACCTCGACGCACGAGCGGTCGAGATCGGTATAGAACAGGCTCAGCCCGTCGGTCGGCTTCGCGACCTGGTCGAGCGGCGTCGTGCGCGCGATGATCAGCATCTTGTTCGCGACCTGTGCGGTCGAGATCCAGATCTTGCGCCCGCTCAGCACGTAGTGGTCGCCGTCGCGGCGTGCCTGCGTGGTCAGGTGCGTGGTGTCGAGGCCCGCATCGGGTTCCGTCACCGCGAAGCACGCCTTGTCGCGCCCGGCGATCAGCGGCGGCAGGAAGCGCGCCTTCTGCGCGTCGTTGCCGAACACCTGCACGGGGTTCAGCCCGAAGATGTTCATGTGGACGGCCGACGCGCCGGACAGGCCGGCGCCCGATGCGCTGATCGTGCGCATCATCAGCGCGGCCTCGGTCATCCCGAGCCCGGCACCGCCATGGGCCGGATCCATCGCGATGCCGAGCCAGCCGGCCTCCGCGAGCGCCGCGTGGAAATCGGCCGGAAACCCGCCCGCGCGATCGCGTTCGAGCCAGTAGTCGTCGCCGAAGCGCGCGCAGATTTTCTCGATCGCGCTTTCGATCGCGCGCTGGTCATCGGTCAGGTCGAACTGCATGGAATGCACTCCCGGAAAAAGGTGAGCGGTCGCGCCGCTCTCAAGAAAAAGCCAGGCGGCGCCGACGTTTCCGCTCCGAAGGACGTCCCTTTGCCGGGCGCGTCGGCACGAAGCGGCCAGTCTCGGCCGCTCACAACGGAAACACGCCCACGATCACCGCGGCGAACACCATCAGCACGGTGGCGGCGAACAGGAACGGAATCGTGAATTTCTGATGCTCGGCGAGTTCGACGCCGGTCAGGCCGACGATCAGGAACGTCGCGGGCGTGAGCGGGCTCACCGGGAAGCCCGTCGTCATCTGGCCGAGCAGCGCGGCCTGCGCCATCTGGATCGGCGGCACGCCCAGCAGCTTCGCGCTTTCCGCGAGCACCGGCAGCACGCCGAAGTAGAACGAATCGGGGTCGAACAGCAGGCTGAGCGGCATCGACAGCAGCCCGAGCACGAACGGCATGTGGCGCGCATGCTCGACCGGCACGTGCGCGACCACCACGTCCGCCATCGCCTTCAGCATCCCGGTGCCGGACATGATGCCGGTGAACGCGCCGGCCGCGAGCAGCACGCTCGCCATCATCAGCGCGGCCTTGGCATGTGCGTCGATCCGCTCGCGCTGGGCCTGCACGTCCGGGTAATTGATCACGAGCGCGGCGACCGTGCCGAGCATGAACATCACCATCGGGTCGACGATGCCCGACACGAGCGTGACGAGCACGACGAGCGTCAGCGCGAGATTGATCCGGAACCGCTCCGGCCGGCGCAACGCGCGTTCGGCGTCGGTCAGCGCACGCGGCGCAATCGCGAGCGACGCCGCACCGGCACGATCGAGCCCGAGCCGCTTCGCCTCGCGCACGCCGAGCACGTATGCGGTGCCGAACACGAACACGAGCCCGACGATCTGCACCGGAATCATCGGCATGAAGATCGCGGAGCCGGGAATGTGCAACGCCGCCGACGCGCGCAGCATCGGCCCGACCCACGGCAGGAAATTGACGCCGGCCGCCATCGACGCGACGCACGCGAGGATGCGGCGATCCATCCCGAGCCGCGTATAGAGCGGCATCATCGCGGGCAGCGTGACGAGAAACGTGACGGCACCCGAGCCGTCGAGATGGATCAGCAGCGCGAGCAGCGCCGAGCCCATCACGATGCGCGGCGGATGGCAGCCGATCACGCGCAGCACGCCCGCGATGATCGGGTCGAGCATCCCGGCGTCGGTGAGGATTCCGAAAAAAAGAATCGCAAAAACGAACATCCCGGCGATCGGGCCGATGTTCTGTACGCCGTGCACGATGAACTTGCCGGTCGCGAGCCCGAAACCGGCCGCAAGCGATGCGGCCACCGGCACGACGATCAGTGCGACGAGCGGCGACAGCCGCTTCGTGATGATCAGGCCGAACAGCGCGACGATGGCGATCGCGCCGATCCATGCAAGCATGATGCGTCTCCTCTTCAGCCGGTGCGCCCGTGCGGGGCCCGGCGGGTGTTCGAAGGGTCGTGCGGCACACGTGGCCGTGCGGCGCCGTCGGGCGCGCGGCACGGCCGGCGGCCGTGATGCCGGTCAGTTCCGGTGCGTGTCGTGGCCGCCGTTGTTGGCGTCGGCGAACACCTGCGCCGCGTGTTCGTTCAGCGCGGGCGGCGGCCGCCGGTACGTGGCCGGCGTGCGGCCGAGCTTGATCGGTGACGCGATGCCGCGATGCCGGCCCAGCTCGACCTTCATCTGCCGATGCGCGACATGCGGATGGTCGAGCGCCGCATCGAGCCCGAGCACCGGCGCACACGGCACGCCGCGGCGCATCAACTGCTCGGCGAGTGCCGCGCCGTCGTGTCCGGCCAGCGCCGTTTCGAGCAGCGTGCGCAGCGCGGCGCGATTCGCGCTGCGCGCGCGGTTGTCCGCAAAGCGCGGATCATCGAGCCAGTCGCGCGTGCCGAGCACGTCGCACAGCGCCGCGAACTGCCCGTTGTTGCCGACCGCGAGAAAGATGTCGACGCTCGCCGTCGGAAAGCTGTCGTACGGCGTGATGTTCGGATGCGCGTTGCCGGTGCGCACGGGCGCGTTGCCCGAATGGAAGAAGTTCGGCGTATGCGGATGCAGGATCGACAGCGCGCAGTCGAACAGCGTCGATTCGACGAACTGGCCGCGGCCGCTCGCGTCGCGCTCGCGCAGCGCCATCAGCACGCCGAGCGCCGCGTTCAGCCCGGTGACGAGATCGACGATCGGCACGCCGACCCGCAGCGGTGCACCGCCGGCCTCGCCATTGACGCTCATCAGCCCCGCGAGTGCCTGCACGGCCGCGTCGTAGCCGGGCAGCCCGCCGAGCGGACCGTCCGCGCCGAAGCCCGACACACGGCAATGGACGAGGCGCGGAAACCGCGCATGCAGCGCGTCGAAACCGAGCCCCCAGCGCTCCATCGTGCCGATCTTGAAATTCTCGACGATGGCGTCCGCGTGTTCGAGCAGGCCGAGCAACCGCTCGCGGTCGGCCGGTTGCGTCAGGTCGAGCGCGATGCCGAGCTTGTTGCGGTTCACGCCGAGGAAGTACGACGCGGTATCGCCGTCGAACGGCGGGCCCCACGTACGCGTCTCGTCGCCGGACGGCGGTTCGACCTTGATCACCTCCGCGCCGTGGTCGGCCAGGATCTGCGTTGCATACGGGCCGCCCAGCACCCGCGACAGATCGATGATGCGCAATCCCGCCAGCGCGCCCTGCTGCTCCTGTTCCGCCATGCGTCCCGCTCCTGGTTCCGGTTGATCGGACTGCCGGTTCCGGCGGCCCGGCGCCTGCGGCGCGACCTTCCGGATTCGGCGAATAATTCTTGTGCGTGAATTTATATTCACACTCAGGAATTACGTTGTCAACCCCGGCGACACCCTGAATGCCATGCGGAAGACGCCGTGGTGCGCAAGTGGGGGCGACACCGAACACGGGCCGGTTGCGGTGGCATCCAGCCTTTCGCTAAGCTGGCGGGCAATCTTCATCTCAAAAAAATCGGACGGATTATTCATGAAACGGATACTGCTGGCGGCCTTCGTGCTGGCGTCGACGCTGGGCGTCGGACACGCGCAAACCCAGACGTTCCACTTCGGCGAAGGACAGACCGGGATGCCGGGCGCACGGCCCGCGCCCGCGCACCGGCACGCGGCGCCGCCGTCGCCCAATCATCGGCGCGCGGTTCACAAGCGCCGCCAGCCGCGCCACGCGAAACCGACGCGCAGCGGGATCTACACGCACGCGTGACCCGGCGTTCGTCTCGCGACGCCGTGCACGGAACTGTCACGAACGGCCGGTAACATCGATGCGGCTGCCTGTACACCGTCGCGGCCCGCTGCCGGGTAACGCGCCGCCGACGCGCATTTTCTCCACGATTCAGCACCTGTTTTGCCGAACATGAGTACCGGGCCGGACACTCTCGCCGTCATCAAGGAACGCGCCACGATCGTGTGCCGTCAGCGCAGCAGCGTGCTGCTGGTCGCCCGCACCGCGTCACGCTGGTCGCTGCCGGGCGGCACGATCCGGCGTGGCGAGACACCGCTCGATGCTGCACTGCGGGAGCTCGCCGAGGAAACGCGGCTGGAGGGGCTCGCACTCGACTACGCGGTGCAGTTCGGCGGGCTGACGAAGCTCCATCACGTGTTCGTGGCCGACGTGCCGGCGCACCTGACGCCGCGCGCGAGCAACGAGATCGCCCGCTGCAAGTGGTTCACCGTCGACCGGCTCGACACGCTTCGTGCAAGCGTGCCGACGCGCAAGATCATCGAGCTGCTGCGTCTCGACTGTTTTTCGGCGATCGCGAACGGCCGGCTGCGCTGACGTCGATCGCGCCCGCGCCGGTCACGCGTGCAGGAACGGGCCGGCCTTGCGTTCGAGCAGCGTGACGAGTTCGGGCTGCATGGTCGTGTAACGGCCCGGAATGTCGAGGCACACGATCTTCTTGTGCCGCAGATGCGCCCCGAATTGCGCCGCCAGCCTCGCCTTGTGCGCACGCTCCATCACGAACACGACGTCGGCCCAGTCGAGCTGCTCGGCGGACACGCGCGTGTCCGCATCGGGCGCGAGGCCCGCCGAGTCGGTTTCGACGCCCGGCCACGCGGCGAACACCGCTTCGGCCGTCGGGCTGCGCAGCCGGTTGCGGCTGCAGAGAAAGAGTGCCCGCGTCATGTCACTTCGAGGTGGCCGGGTGCCTGCCTGCTCACCCTTGCGGAATCGTGCCCGGACGAACGTACGCGAGCATGTGCGGCACGTAGTCGGCCTTGCCGAGTTCGACGCCATGGTGGCGCAGGATCGCGTAAGCGGCGATCGCGTGGAAGTAGAACTGCGGCAGCGCCCAGTCGCGCGCGTACTGTTCGCCCGTCATGTCGAACGCGATCCCGTTCGGCATTTCGAGCGCGATCGGCAGCGTGGCACCGCCATCGAGCGCATCCGGCGCCAGCTCACCGAGAAACGCGAGCGTGCCGGCGATGATCGCCTGCGCGTCGGCGAGCGAGCCGGGCTGCGCATCCGCATTCCATCCTGCCTCGCGCAATGACAGCAGCGCAGCCGGCAACGGTTCGCCGCGCAGCCGGTGGACGGGCTCCATCGCCTGGAAGCACGAGAAGCGCACCTGTGCCGCGAGCGGATACATGTCGGGCGCCAGCTTCAGCGACATCGCCGCATCGGGCGCGTCGCCTGCGGCCTGCCGATGTGCGACAGCCTTGTCGAGCCACGCGGACTGCGCGCGCAGCATCTGGGTGAAGGTCGGAACGAGAAGTTGAGTCGGTGACACGCGTGCGCTCCTGTGTTGTGGTTTGCGCCACGATAGCAGCGTCGGCACGAACCTGCACCCCCGCATGGGCGATGAACGCGATTTAATGCGGATTCGGTGATGTGGCGCATGGCGCGTGCGCGTGTCGCCCCTCGCAGGACGATCACGGCACGCGGTCGTCTCGACGCTACCTCAAGGCTTGCCGTGCCGAGCCAGGAACCGGTCGAGCTGCGATGCAAACGCCTTGCCGTCGCGCGCGCTGAACGGCGCCGGCCCGCCCGTGTCGATGCCCGCGCTGCGCAACTGATCCATCATCGCGCGCGTCGACAGGCGTTCCTCGATGTTCTCGCGGCTGAACCAGTTGCCGCGCGGGTCGAGCGCGTGCGCGCCCTTGTCGAGCACGGCGGCGGCCAGCGGGATGTCGGCGGTGATCACGAGGTCGCCCGCTTCCACCAGCTCGACGATGCGCGCATCGGCCACGTCGAAGCCGGCCGGTACCTGCACGGCCTTGATGAACGGCGACGGCGGCGTGCGCAGAAACTGGTTCGCGACCAGCGTCACGCAGATTTCGGCACGACGCGCGGCGCGAAACAGCATGTCCTTGATGACGGCGGGACACGCGTCGGCATCGACCAGTACTTGCATGGCGGGTTGTTCCAATGGGTTGAAGCAGAAGCGGCGATCATAGCGCACCGCCGGCCCGCCATCAGCCGGCGCGGCCGGTGCACAGCGCGTCGGCCGTCACCCACTGCGCGCCCCACGCGTCGGCCAGCCGCGCGCCCTGCCCGATCCGCACGGCCGCGTCGTCGAAATCGACGAACACGACGTGATCGGCCGCCGCCGGTTTCGCCGGCGTCTCGCGCGTGCGCCCGTCGGACAGCACCCACAGCCAGCGCTGCTTGCC
>NZ_JAAGPO010000026.1:0-76831 GCF_017104825.1 Burkholderia sp. Ac-20345
GGTGGCAGGCGGCGCGTTGGGTGGTTCGGCCGGTGCTGTCAGCGGGGCGGGCGGGGCGTTGAGTGCTGATTTGTACAATCGGCAGTTGCATCAGAGCGAACGGGATTGGGCGAAGTCGAAGGCCAAGCCTCCTGAACGGGCGCGGCGGCGCGGGGCCGCCGGTTGGGTCACGCGGTCACTTCTTGTAGATCCGCTTGCGGGTCTGTTCGAGTTGCGCGAGCACCGTATCGAGCTGCGCGGGATTCGCGAGGAACTGCTGCATGCCCTTCATCCCCTCGTCGGCCATTTCCTTCGTCATGTCGCGATCGTAGAACTGCGCGACGCCGCCCTTCGTGTCGGCGAGGATCCGGAACCCGATGCGCGAGATCGGATCGGCCGGCTCGGGCGACTTGCTGTTGGCCGATAGCGAGCCGAGCCCTTCCGCGAGCTTCGCGCCCATCTCGGGCGTTTCGACGAACGCGAGGAACGTGTGCGCGTCGGCCTTGTTCTTCGCCTTCGTCGGGATATGCAGCGATTCGACCGGGCCGTCCTCGGCGGTCGGCACCTTCGGGTCGATGATCGGGAAGCGGTAGTAGCCCATTTCCTGCTTCACGTTCGGCGGAAAGCCCGCCGCGATGAAGGTGCCCATCAGCATCATCGCGGCCTTGCCCTGGAACAGGAACGGCTGCGCGCCGTCGAGATCATAGGACAGCGCGTTGTCGATGAAGTAGCCCGCGTCGATCAGCGATTTCCACGTCGTGTAGACCTTCTTCACGCGCGGGTCGGTGTACGGCACGTCGCCGGCCATCAGTTGCTGGTGGAACGCGTTGCCGTTCAGGCGCAGGTCGAGATAGTCGAACCAGCCGGCGAGCGTCCACGCGTCGCGGCCGCCGATCGCGATCGGCGTGATGCCGGCCGCTTTCAGCTTCTTGCACGCGTCGAGAAACTGGTCCCAGGTCTTCGGCTCGTCGGCGATGCCGACCTTGTGGAACAGGTCCTTGCGGTAGAACAGCCCCCACGAGTAGTAGACGGTCGGCGCCGCATACTGCTTGCCGTTGTACGACGATGCATCGCGTGTCGACGCGTACATTGCCCCCCAGCCGTTCTTCGTCCAGTCGCCGCTCAGGTCCTCGAACAGCCCGCGCTTCGCGTAGTACGCCATCCGCTCGCCCGCGTGCCAGTTCACGACATCCGGCGCGACGGTCGTGAGCCATGCGGGAAGCTGTACCTTGTACGCTTCCTCGTCGACGAAAGTCGCCTTCACGTCGATGTCGGGATGCGCCTTGCGGAACGCGTCGAGCGTCGACTGCCAGACCGCGCGCTGGCTGGCGCCCTTGAACGCGATGTTGATCGTCAGCGTGCCGGCATCGGCGGGCGCCGTCATGCCGAGCGATGCCAGTGCGACAGCGGCGGCCGTGGCGAGCCGGGCGGCGGCGCGAAGGGGGCGATGTGTCATACGTGTCTCCAGTCCTGGGTGTCGTTGTGCGTGACCGGCGCGTCGTGGCGCCGGTGGCGGGTGCTACGAACGGCTTCGATACACGGCCACGTCTTGCGGCCCGACTTGCGCCGTGCCGAGCACGAACGCGGACGGCGGCACCGCGTCGATCGTGTGCGGCGCGTCGCCATAGTTGAAAACGTAGGTCAGGCCGCCGCGCCGGCTCACCCGCACGCCGTCGCCGAGCGACGTCGGCGCGAGGCCGGCTTCGGTGGCGACATCGGCGAACAGCCGGGCGGTGGTCGCGTCGTCGAACAGCGCGGCCCAGTAGTGCAGCGTGCCGTGCGACACGCAGGCCGGGTGTCCGTCGGCGAAGCGCGCACGCACGACGCTGCGCGTGTCGTCGTGCAGCTCGACGAAGTCGCGCCAGTGGCGCGCATTGCCCGAGAGCGGCGCGCCGTCGCGCAGCGTGCCGTCGATTCGCTCGGTCACGTTCGGCCGCAGCGATTCGACGCGCCACACGCGTACCGGCAGGATCGACGCGAGCGGGCCGGGCGGCAGCGTCGGCGGGATCTGCAGGTCGACGGTCTTCGAGCCGGTGCGCGGCCCGAACACCGCATGCGCGCCCGAGGCCGCGAGCCGTGCGGCGAAATCGTCCGGGACGACCGGCAGCGGCGGCACGACGACGACGCGGTAGCCGTCGAGCGGCGCATGCGCGGAAACGATGTCGACGTCGAGGCCGAGCGAGCGCAGCGCCGAGTAGTACTCGAACGCGAAGCGCGGGTAATGGAAATCGGCGCCCTGCGGCTGCACTTCGAACAGCCACTTCGCGTCGTAATCGAAGACCAGTGCGACGGGGGCGCGCACGGCGCCGTTCGCATCCGCGCCGGCGTCGTGCACAGTTGCGATCTCGCGCGCGACGCGCTGCGCCTCGCGGCCGCCTTCGTCGAGCTTGTCATCGGGCGTGTGCAGGCCCGCATGCATCTGCTCCTGCGCGAACGGTGCCTGCCGCCAGCGGAAGTACGACACGCAGCCGGCGCCGTGCGCGAACGCTTCCCAGCTCCACAGGCGCACCATGCCCGGCAGCGGCGCGGGGTTCCACTGCGCCCAGTTCACGGGCCCCGGCTGCTGCTCCATCACCCAGAACGGCAGCTTCGACATGCCGCGATAGAGGTCGTGATTGAACGACGCGAAATCGGGATGGCCGGTGCGCAGCCAGTGCGCCTTGACGTCGGGCGCGAACCATTGCTCCTCGAGCGCGCCGAGCGGATAGCTGTCCCAGGTCGCGATGTCGAGGTCGCGCGCCACATCGTAATGGTCGAACTCGGTGAACAGCTGCATGAAGTTGTGCGCGACGGACCGGCCCGGCGAATGCGCGCGGATCACGTCGACCTGCATCCGGTGATAGCGCGCGACTTCGTCCGACGCGAAGCGCCGGTAGTCGAGGCGATGCGACGGGTGGGCCTCGGTCACGGTGCCGACGGGCGCGTCGACTTCGTCGAAATGGCGATACTCCATGCTCCAGAACACGGTGCCCCATGCGCGGTTCAGCGCGTCGATCGTGCCGTAGCGCGTCTTCAGCCACGCACGGAAGCGCACGAGCGCGGCCGGCGAGTAGCTGACGACGGTCTGGTGGCAGCCCAGCTCGTTGTCGGTCTGCCAGTAGCGCACGGCCGGGTGGCGGCCGTAGCGTTCGGCGACCGCCGTGCAGATCTGGCGCGACGCTTCGAGATAGGTCGGCGACGAGAAGTCGTAGTGGCGGCGCGAGCCGAACGCGCGCGGCCGGCCGTCCGCGCCGATCGCGAGGATGTCGGGGTGGCGATCGACCAGCCATTTCGGCGGCGTCGCGGTCGGCGTGCACATCACGATCTCGAGGCCGGCTGCGCCGAGCACGTCGACTGCGCGATCGAGCCAGCCCCAGTCGTATTCGCCCGGCGACGGCTCGATGCGGCTCCACGCGAATTCGGCGATCCGCACCTGCTCGATGCCGAGCGCTTTCATCCGGCGGGCATCGTCGGCCCACATCGTTTCCGGCCAGTGTTCCGGGTAGTAACAGACTCCGAGGCGCATGCCCGATCCTTATGCGTAGTGGTGAACGTGGACGTCGGCGCACGCGGGCACCGCGCGGCCGTCTTCGGTGAAGAGATGGCAGGCCGCGGCCGGCGCATGTACGAGCACGCGTTCGCCGCTGCGAACCTGCGCGTCGCCGGGCATCTTCGCGATGAGCGCGTTGCCGCCGGGCTGGTCGAGATGCACGTAGGTCTGTTCGCCGAGGCGTTCGACGAGCGCGACGTCGCGTGCGAGTGCTGTCGCTTCGTGCGCGGCGCCGAGCGTCAGGTGTTCGGGGCGAATGCCGAGCGTCACGGTGGTGCCCGCACCGAGCGTCGAGCCGTCGCGCGGCAGTACGAAGGTTTCGCCGGAAGGCGTGAGCGTGACGGTCGTGCGATGCGCATCGCAGGCGGTCACGATGGCCGGCAGGAAGTTCATCCGCGGCGAACCGATGAAGCCCGCGACGAAGCGGCTGGCCGGGTGGTGGTAGAGGTCGAGCGGCGCACCGACCTGCGCGATGCTGCCGTGCTGCGCGGTGTCGGCGCCGGCATGCAGCAGCACGATCTTGTCGGCGAGCGTCATCGCTTCGGTCTGGTCGTGCGTCACGTAGACGACGCTCGCGCGTTCGAACTGCCGGTGCAGCCGCGCGATCTCGATGCGGGTCTGGCCGCGCAACGCGGCGTCGAGATTCGACAGCGGCTCGTCGAACAGAAATACGCCGGGTTCGCGCACGATCGCGCGGCCGATCGCGACGCGCTGGCGCTGCCCGCCCGACAGCGCTTTCGGCTTGCGATCGAGCAGCGTGTCGAGCTGAAGGATGCGTGCGGCGTCGCGCACCTTCCGGTCGATCTCGGCTTTCGGCACGCGCGCGAGCTTCAGCCCGAACGCCATGTTCTCGTAGACCGTCATGTGCGGAAACAGCGCGTAGCTCTGGAACACCATCGCGACGCCGCGCTCGGCGGCCAGCACGTCGTCGACGCGGCGGCCGTCGATCGACAGCTCGCCCGCGCTCAGGTCCTCGAGCCCGGCGATCATCCGCAGCAACGTCGACTTGCCGCATCCGGACGGCCCGAGGAACACGCAGAACTCGTGCGCGCCGATCTCCAGATCGACGTCGCGAATGACCGGCGCGTGATCGCCATAGGCTTTCTGCACGCGCCGCATCGAGATGCTCGCCATTGTCTCCGCTCCATGTTCTAATGCGCTTTCATCATTGATTAAGCGCTTAATCATCGCGATCAAAAAAAGAGGCGATGCGATCGCGGCCGAGTCGCGCCCGTCGGTCGGGCGGCAGGGTGTGCGGCGATAGTGCGCCGCTTCGGTGAGCGAAGCAAATACTGGATAGACGTCTCATATAGTGAGCAGACGATGGCAACCCTGGATGAAGTGGCGCGCCGCGCCGGCGTGACGGCCGCAACCGTGTCGAACGTGCTGCGCGACCGCGGCCGGGTGGGCGAGGCGACGCGTGCGCGGGTGCTGGAAGCCGTGGCGGCGCTCGGGTATCGGCCGCATCTCGCCGCGCGGGCGCTGGCGGAAGGGCGCGCGCCGACGGTCGCACTGATGGTGTCGAGCATCGCGAACCCGTTCTACCCGGAGTTCGCACTGGCGGTAGAGCGTGCGGTGCGCCGCAACGGGCAGTTCCTGATCGTCTGCAATACGAACGAAGATCCGTTGCAGGGGCGTGCGTATCTCGACCAGATCGCCGGCACGATCTCCGAAGGCATTCTCGTGACCAACGCGAACCTGCATCTGCCGGATCTGCTCGACGTGGCGGCGCGCGGCGTGCCGGTCGTGCTGTGCCTGTGGGAGCGGCCAGAGGCGCCGCCCGACGGCTTGCCGTGCGTCGCGATCGATTTCCGCGAAGCGGGGCGGATCGCGACGCGGCACCTGCTCGAGCTGGGCCACGAGCGGATCGGCGTGATCGTCGGCGGGTCGGCGAGCGGTGTGCAGGCGGCGCGCTACGACGGCTTCGTCGACGTGATGCGCGAAGCGGGGCTCGATGCGTCGCTCGTCGCGGCGGAGCCCGATTCGATCGAAGGCGGTGTGCGCGCGGCGGGGCGGTTGCTGGATGCGCATCCGCAGTTGACCGCGCTGGTCGCGACCAACGACCTGCCGGCGATCGGCGCGATGCATGCGGCGGCCGATCGCGGCAGGCGTGTGCCGGATGATCTGTCGATCGTCGGGATCACCGACATTCACCTGGCCAGCGACACGCGGCCCACGCTGACGACCGTTGCGATTCCGACTGCCGAGGCCGCCGGGATCGCGGTCGAGTTGCTCAACACGCTGCGTGAAGCGGGCGGGCAAAGCGACGCGGCGTCGCGCGTGCGTGTCGCGTCGCTGCCGAGGCTGGTAGTGCGTGGTACGACTGGCCGCGCGGCCGACGGGAGCGCGACGCGGTCGACTTGATGCGTGGAGGGGGGCGTACGTTGAGGTCGCCATCGTGATCATTGCGGCCGGGCGTGGACCAGCGCCCGGGATAGCAAACGGCAAGCGGCAAGCGGCAAGCGGCAAACGGCAAACGGCAAACGGCAAACGGCAAACGGCAAACGGCAAACGGCAAACGGCAAACCACCGCCGGCCTCAACCGCCTTCGACGAGCCGCAGCACGATGCGCCTGGCCGATTCGAGATGCGCGACTGTCATCGAACGAGCCGCACGCGCATTGCGTTCGCGGCACGCCTGCAGGATCGCCTCGTGCTCGACCTGGAACGACGGCGTATCCGCGAGCAGCGTGGTCTGCAGGCGCTCGTACCGTTCGACCTGGCTGCGCAGCTCCGCGATCGTCTTCAACTGCCGCGCATTGCCGCAGCACGAATACAGCAGCGCGTGGAATTCGCGGTTCAGTTCGCCCTGCCGGCGCGACACGGCCGCGTCGCCGAGCAGGCGATGGACGAGTTCGGCGCGTGCGAGCGTTTCGTCGTCGAGCCGCTTCACGCTCCGGTAGATCGCGTCGCCTTCGAGCAGCGCGCGCAGGTCGTAGATTTCCCGCACGTCCGATGCACTCAGCATACGCACGACGGCGCCACGATTCCTGAAGATGTCCAGCAAGCCTTCGCGCTCCAGGCGCTGGATCGCCTCGCGCATCGGAATCCGGCTGATGCCGAACCGGTCGGCGAGGTCGCGCTCGACGAGCCGCTCGCCGGCCTGCAGCTCGCCGTTGATGATCATGTCGCGCAACGAGGCGGCGACCGCGTCCGCCGTGGAATCGAGTTTGGCTTCCATGCCTGCATGTTCCGTCAATTTGGAATAATGGTATACCAAATGGGAATCCGGTGCCAAAATGGCGAGCGCAGGCGGGCTTCGCAAAACGACATCCGGCTCGGCCGAAGCAACCCACATCAATGGAGAGCGAGATGGCATCTGGCGAACACAAGTATCGCGTCGCGGTAGAGTGGACGGGCAATCGCGGCACCGGCACGTCGGGGTATCGGGAGTACGGGCGGGATCACGTGATCCGGGCCGGTTCCAAGCCGGATATTCCCGGTTCGTCGGACGCGGCATTTCGTGGTGATGCCGCGCGCTGGAATCCGGAAGACCTGCTGCTGGCGTCTGCATCGGCATGTCACAAGCTCTGGTACCTGCATCTGTGCTCCGAAGCGGGCATTCGCGTGCTCGCCTATGTCGACAACGCGGAAGGCACGATGGTCGATAGCGCTGATGAAGGCCGCTTCACGGAAATCGTGCTGCGCCCGCACGTGACGATCCAGGCCGGCGACGATCGCGAGCGGGCAGCACATCTGCATCATGATGCGCACGCGAAGTGCTATATCGCGAACTCGGTCAACTTCCCGATCCGCTGTGAACCCGTGATCGAGTTCGCCGCCGCGTGATACCGACACCCGCCTGAGTGAAATCGACGATGAAGCTCTTCTACTACCCCAGCAATGCCAGCATGGCGCCGCACATCGTGCTGGAAGAAATCGGCCAGCCGTTCGAACTCGAATTCGTCGACCGCACGCACGACCAGCACAAGTCGCCGGACTACCTCGCGCTCAATCCGAACGGGCTCATCCCGGTGCTGATCGACGGCGACCTGGTGCTGTACGAAGCCGCCGCCATATGCCTGCATCTCGCCGATACGCATCCTGAGCAGCGGCTGGCGCCCGAGCTCGGCACACCGGAGCGCGCGCAGTTCTACAAATGGCTCATGTGGCTCACCAACACGCTTCAGACGACGTTGATCACGTACTTCTATCCGGAGCGCTGGGTCGATGTGGGTAACGCGGCGGGCGGCGCGCAGGTGAAGGCGCGCGCGGAGGCGAAAATCGCGGCGCTGCTGGACCAGCTCGACCGTCAGCTGGAGACGAGCGGCGGCCCGTGGCTGCTCGGCGCGCACTACACGGTGCTCGATCCGTATGCGCTGATGCTGTGCCGCTGGACGCGCGGCTTTGCCGAGCCGGCGCGGCAGCGTCCGGTACTCGGCGGCTATCTGCAGCGAGTGCTCGCGCGCCCGGCAATTCAGCGGGCGTTGCAGACCGAAGGGCTCGCGCAGCCCTGGGTGTAACGCGCGACCCGGGCCGCCTGCGTGTCAGCCGGCGCGCAGGTGCGCCGGGAACGCCGACGAAGCCGCGTCGTCACAGCGCGACGCCATATACCTCCCGCGCAGCCGCGCGAATCGCGTCGGCCATCATCGCGACGGCCGGCGAATGCAGCCGGTCGGTGCGCGTGATGATCCCGAAATCGTCCATCCGGCAATCCATCTCCAGCGGCAGCACCGTGACGATCCCGTGCCGCGCGTAGTAGCGCGCGACGTCCTCGGCCAGCACCGCGATCATGTCGCTCTGTTCGAGCAGCTGCGTGATGAACAGCAGCGCGGACGTCTCGACGAGGTTCGCCGGCGGCGCGAGGCTCGCGCGCTGGAACACGAGTTCGAAGCGGTGGCGCAGCACGCTGCCGGCCGGCGGCACGACCCATGCGGCGCGCTGCACGTCCGCGAGCGACAGCGGCGCCTGCGCGAGCAGCGGATGGCCCGTCCGCACGACGGCAGCCACCGGCTCGCCGGTCAGCGGTTCGTAGCGCAGCCGCAGCTTGTCGTGTTCGGCGGAGAGCCGGCCGAGCACGATGTCGATCTTCTCCTGCGCGAGATGTTCGAGCAGCACGTTGCTGGTGTCGATCTCGACCGAGACGTGCAGGCCCGCATGCGTGCCCTTCACGGCGGCGACGGCCGGCGGCACGAGCCGCAGGCCCGGCGACGTGATCGCCCCCACCGCCACGTGCCCGAGATGGCCGGCCTTCAGCGCGGCCAGCTCCTCGTGCGCCTGGTCGAGGCTGCCGAGCGCCGCGCGCGCGTGGCGGATCAGCGCATCGCCGTACAGCGTCGGCCGCATCCCGCGCGGCAGGCGTTCGAACAGCACCGCGCCGATCGATTCCTCGAGTTCGCGCAGCAGCTTCGATGCGGCTGGCTGCGTCATGTTCAGCGCGGCCGCCGCGCGGTGAATGCTGCCTTCGTCGGCGAGCGCGACGACCAGCAGAAGCTGGCGCGTCTTCAGGCGGCCACGGTTTCCCCACGGGCTGGCTTCGGGCATCGTACGGGTTTATATCGATATCGGAATTGATATCGTAATCGCCAAAAACGTCATTAGCCAGTTATCAAAATTCTGCCTAGACTGCGCCGGTATCCCGTCACCACAGGACTGACGATGTCGGCAACGAAACCCAGGCTGCGCTCCACCCAATGGTTCGGCACGAACGACAAGAACGGCTTCATGTACCGGAGCTGGATGAAGAACCAGGGCATCCCCGATCATGAGTTCGACGGCCGGCCGATCATCGGCATCTGCAATACGTGGTCCGAACTGACGCCGTGCAACGCGCACTTCCGCAAGCTCGCCGAGCACGTGAAGCGCGGGATCTCCGAGGCGGGCGGCTTCCCGGTCGAGTTCCCGGTGTTCTCGAACGGTGAATCGAACCTGCGCCCGTCGGCGATGCTCACGCGCAACCTCGCGTCGATGGACGTCGAGGAGGCGATCCGCGGCAACCCGATCGACGCGGTCGTGCTGCTCGCCGGTTGCGACAAGACCACGCCCGCGCTGCTGATGGGCGCGGCGAGCTGCGACGTGCCGGCGATCGTCGTGTCGGGCGGCCCGATGCTGAACGGCAAGCTCGAAGGCAAGAACATCGGCTCGGGCACCGCCGTGTGGCAACTGCACGAAGCGCTGAAGGCCGGTGAGATCGACCTGCATCACTTCCTGTCGGCCGAAGCCGGGATGTCGCGCTCGGCCGGCACCTGCAACACGATGGGCACCGCGTCGACGATGGCGTGCATGGCCGAGGCGCTCGGCGTCGCGCTGCCGCACAACGCGGCGATTCCGGCCGTCGATTCGCGCCGCTACGTGCTCGCGCACATGTCCGGCATCCGCATCGTCGAGATGGCGCTCGAAGGGCTCGTGCTGTCGAAGATCCTCACGCGCGCGGCGTTCGAGAACGCGATCCGTGCGAATGCGGCGATCGGCGGCTCGACGAATGCGGTGATCCACCTGAAGGCGATCGCGGGCCGCATCGGCGTGCCGCTCGAACTGGAGGACTGGATGCGCATCGGGCGCGACACGCCGACGATCGTCGACCTGATGCCGTCGGGGCGCTTCCTGATGGAAGAGTTCTATTACGCGGGCGGGCTGCCGGCGGTGCTGCGCCGGCTCGGCGAAGGCGGGCTGCTGCCGAACCCGGACGCGCTGACGGTGAACGGCAAGTCGCTGTGGGACAACGTGCGCGAAGCGCCGAACTACGACGACGAGGTGATCCGCCCGCTCGACCAGCCGCTGATCGCGGACGGCGGCATCCGCATCCTGCGCGGCAATCTCGCGCCGCGCGGCGCGGTGCTGAAGCCGTCGGCGGCGAGCCCCGAGCTGCTCAAGCATCGCGGCCGCGCGGTCGTGTTCGAGAACCTCGAGCACTACAAGGCGACGATCAACGACGAGGCGCTCGACGTCGATGCAAGCTCGGTGATGGTGCTGAAGAACTGCGGGCCGCGCGGATATCCGGGGATGGCCGAGGTCGGCAACATGGGGCTGCCGCCGAAGCTGCTGCGCCAGGGCGTGAAGGACATGGTGCGGATTTCCGACGCGCGGATGAGCGGCACCGCATACGGCACGGTCGTGCTGCACGTCGCGCCGGAGGCTGCCGCCGGCGGGCCGCTCGCGGCCGTGCGCAACGGCGACTGGATCGAGCTCGACTGCGAGGCCGGCACGCTGCACCTCGACATTACGGATGACGAACTGCAGCGCCGCCTGTCGGACGTCGATCCGACCGCGGCACCGGGCGTGGCGGGCCAGCTCGGCAAGGGTGGCTACGCACGGCTGTACATCGATCACGTGCTGCAGGCCGACGAGGGGTGCGACCTCGACTTCCTGGTCGGCACACGCGGTGCGGACGTGCCGAGCCATTCGCATTGAGCGGCTGCGCGGCAGCCGGGTTTGGGCTTTTTCCGGGCCCGCGCAACGTGAAACCGTAAACGCATGACGGCCGATCGTCACCGAGGCCGAAGCAGGACGCGAACCATGACATCGAGCAGCACGCCGCGCTATCGCGGCATTTTCCCCGTCGTCCCGACGACGTTTGCCGACACCGGCGAACTCGACCTCGCGAGCCAGAAGCGCGCGGTCGATTTCATGATCGACGCGGGCTCCGACGGGCTGTGCATCCTCGCGAACTTCTCCGAGCAGTTCGCGATTACCGACGACGAACGCGACGTGCTCACGCGCACGATCCTCGAACACGTCGCTGGCCGCGTGCCGGTGATCGTCACGACGTCGCACTACAGCACGCAGGTGTGCGCGGCGCGCAGCCTGCGTGCGCAGCAGCTCGGCGCGGCGATGGTGATGGCGATGCCGCCGTATCACGGCGCGACGTTCCGCGTGCCGGAAGCGCAGATCTTCGAGTTCTATGCGCGCGTGTCGGATGCGATCGCGATCCCGATCATGGTTCAGGACGCGCCCGCGAGCGGCACCGCGCTGTCGGCCCCGTTCCTCGCGCGGATGGCGCGCGAGATCGAGCAGGTCGCGTACTTCAAGATCGAGACGCCGGGCGCCGCGAACAAGCTGCGCGAGCTGATCCGGCTCGGCGGCGATGCAATCGAAGGGCCGTGGGATGGCGAGGAGGCGATCACGCTGCTCGCCGATCTCCACGCGGGCGCGACCGGCGCGATGACGGGCGGCGGGTTTCCGGACGGGATCCGGCCGATCCTCGAAGCGTGGCGCGACGGCAGGCATGACGACGCCTACGCGCGCTATCAGGCATGGCTGCCGCTGATCAATCACGAGAACCGCCAGTCCGGGATCCTCACCGCGAAGGCGCTGATGCGCGAAGGCGGCGTGATCGCGTGCGAGCGGCCGCGGCATCCGATGCCGGAACTGCATCCGGACACGCGCGCGGAACTGCTCGCGATCGCGCGCCGGCTCGATCCGCTCGTGCTGCGCTGGGCGCACTGAACGACCACCGAACGATTCGCGAAGGAGGCATGCACGATGAGTGATCAGGTTTCGCTGGGTGTCGTCGGCGTCGGCAAGATCGCGCGCGACCAGCATCTGCCGGCGATCGACGCCGAACCGGGCTTCAGGTTGACCGCGTGCGCGAGCCGCCACGCGGAAGTCGCCGGCGTGCGCAACTATCGCGATCTGCGCGCGCTGCTGGCCGCCGAACGCGAGCTCGACGCCGTGTCGCTGTGCGCGCCGCCACAGGTGCGCTACGCGCAGGCGCGCGCCGCGCTCGAAGCGGGCAAGCATGTGATGCTCGAAAAACCGCCGGGCGCGACGCTCGGCGAAGTGGCCGTGCTGGAGGCGCTCGCGCGCGAGCGCGGCCTCACGCTGTTCGCGACCTGGCATTCGCGCTGCGCGAGTGCGGTGGAGCCCGCCCGTGCATGGCTCGCGACACGCGCGATCCGCGCGGTGCAGGTGCGCTGGAAAGAAGACGTGCGGCGCTGGCATCCCGGGCAGCAGTGGATCTGGGAGCCGGGCGGCCTCGGCGTGTTCGATCCGGGCATCAACGCGCTGTCGATCGTCACGCGGATCCTGCCGCGCGAGCTGGTGCTGCGCGAGGCGACGCTCATCGTGCCGAGCGACGTGCAGACGCCGATCGCGGCCGAACTCGATTGCGTGGATACCGACGGCGTGCCGGTGCGCGCGGAATTCGACTGGCGGCACGGCCCGGTCGAGCAATGGGAGATCGCGGTCGACACGGCCGACGGCGTGCTCGCGATTAGCCGCGGCGGCGCGCAGTTGTCGATTGCGGGTGAGCCGGTCGAGATCGGGCCCGAACGCGAGTATCCGGCGCTGTACGCGCACTTCCATGCGCTGATCGCGCGTGGAGAAAGCGACGTCGACGTACGGCCGCTGCGGCTCGTCGCCGATGCATTCCTGTTCGGCCGACGCGTACAGACCGAAGCGTTCGGCCGCTGACCACGCGGGCGCGCTGCGGCGCGATCACGCACGACGAATCATTACGGCATGAGCCGACACAAAGGAGACACCGCATGAACCGCACGACCCACACGATTCGCCGCCATACGTTGCGTGCGCTCTTGGCTGCGCTTTGCATCGCACCGCTCGGCATGCAGGGCGCCGCGCGCGCCGACGCGCCGCTGAAGATCGGCTTCCTGGTGAAGATGCCCGAGCAGGCCTGGTTCATCAACGAGCAGAACGCGGCGTCCGCGCTCGGGCAGAAGCAGAATTTCTCGGTCGTGAAGATCGGCACGCCCGACGGCGAGAAGGTGCTCGCCGCGATCGACAACCTCGGCTCGCAGGGCGCGCAGGGCTTCGTGATCTGCGCGCCGGACGTGCGCCTCGGCCCGGCGATCGCCGCGCGTGCGAAGCGCTACAACATGAAGTTCGTGACGGTCGACGACCAGCTCGTCGATTCGACCGGCAAGCCGCTGTCGAACGTGCCGCACCTCGGAATGTCGGCGACCAAGATCGGCAACCAGGTCGGCCAGGCCATTTCCGACGAGATGAAGCGGCGCGGCTGGAAACCCGAGGAAGTCGGCGCGCTGCGGATCACGAACAACGAGCTGCCGACCGCGAAGCTGCGCACCGACGGCGCGACGCAGGCGCTGCTCGCGAACGGCTTCCGCAAGGAGAACATCTTCGACGCGCCGCAGAAGACGACCGACGACGAAGGCGGCTTCAGCGCGGCCGCACCCGTGCTCGCGCGCCATCCGAACGTGAAGAAATGGGTGGTCTACGCGCTGAACGAGGAAACGGTGCTCGGTGCGGTGCGAGCGACCGAGCAGCTGCACATCCCGGCGGCCGACGTGATCGGCGTCGGCATCAACGGTGCGGGCGAGGCGTTCGCCGAGTTCCAGAAGAAGGAGCCGACCGGCTTCTTCGGGACGATCGCGGTCAGCTCGACGAACCACGGCAAGGACAGCACCCAGAATCTCGTCGAGTGGATTCGCGACGGCAAGACGCCGCCGGCCGACACGCAGACGAGCGGCAAGCTGATGACGCGCACGAACTGGCAGGCCGTGCGCGCAGAGCTCGGCATCTGAGCGCACGAGGCGAGAACGCGATGACGACGCAGACGATGACGGCCGTATCCGGCAACGACGGCGACACCGGCGGCGACGCCGGCGCGTCGCGGCCGGGCGGCCCGCTGCTCGCGCTCGACGGCATCACGGTGACGTTCCCGGGCGTGCGCGCGCTCGATGCCGTGTCGCTGTCGGTGCGCGCGGGCGAAGTGCACGGGCTGATGGGCGAGAACGGCGCGGGGAAGTCGACGCTGCTGAAGGTGCTGTCCGGCGTGAACCAGCCACAGGCCGGCACGTTGACGCTGAACGGCACGGTGCAGCGCTTCGCGTCGACGCGCGCGGCGCTGGAGGCTGGCATCGCGATCATCTACCAGGAGCTGCATCTGGTGCCCGAGCTGACGGTCGCCGAGAACCTGATGCTCGGGCAACTGCCGAGCCGGCTCGGTGTGGTCGACGAACGCACGCTCGCCGCGCGCGCACTCGATGCGCTGGAGCGGCTCGGCGAGCACATCGATCCGGGGATTCCGGTGAAGTATCTGTCGATCGGCCAGCGCCAGATGATCGAGATCGGCAAGGCGTTGATGCGCGACGCGCGCGTGATCGCGTTCGACGAGCCGACGAGTTCGCTGTCCGCGCGCGAGACCACCCAGCTGTTCCGGATCATCCGTGCGCTGCGTGCGGAAGGCCGCGCGATCATCTACGTCACGCACCGGATGGAAGAGGTGTATGAACTGTGCGACCGCGTGACGGTGTTCCGAGATGGCCGCCGCATCGACACGTTCGATTCCGTCACCGATCTCGACCGCGACCGGTTGATCGGCTGCATGGTCGGCCGCTCGATCGAGGACGTGTACGGCTATCGGCCGCGCCCGGCCGGTGACGTGCTGATCGAGGCGAAGGGGCTCGCGGGGCCCGGGTTGTCCGAGCCCGTGTCGTTCACCGCGCGGCGCGGCGAGATCGTCGGCTTCTTCGGGCTCGTCGGCGCCGGCCGCTCGGAGCTGATGAAGCTGCTGTACGGCGCCGCGTGCCCCAGCGCGGGGCACGTCGAGCTGAACGGGAAGCGGGTCGCATTCGGAAGCCCGCGCGACGCGGTGCGCGCCGGCCTCGCGCTGTGCCCGGAAGACCGCAAGCAGGAAGGCATCGTCGCGATCGCGTCGGTGGCCGACAACCTGAACATCAGCGCGCGCCGGCATTTCAGCCCGGCGCGGATGCTGCTCGACGCGCGGCGCGAACGCGAGCTTGCGCAACGCTACATCGAACGGCTCGCGATCAAGACCCGCGACGGCGACACGCCGATCGGCGCGCTGTCCGGCGGCAACCAGCAGAAGGTCGTGCTCGCGCGCTGGCTGGCCGAGCGCATCGACGTGTTCCTGATGGACGAACCGACACGCGGCATCGACGTCGGCGCACGCGCGGAAATCTACAACCTGTTCTACGAACTCGCGGAAGCGGGCCGCACGGTGATCCTCGTGTCGAGCGACCTGGCCGAGGTGATCGGCGTGTCGGACCGGATCGTCGTGATGAAGGAAGGACGGATCGCGGGCGAGGTCGCGAAGGCGCAGGCGACGCCCGATGCGCTGATCAAGCTCGCGCTGCCGCGCTAGCGCCCCGCAACGATCAACCGGAATGCAAATGACATGAGCCAGGCAATGCAACCCCAACGCACGTCCCCGTCCCCCGATGCCGCCGCCGCGCCCGCGCGAGCGCGCGGCGGCGTGTGGCAGCTGATCAACCGCTCCGGCATCGTGATGGTGTTTCTCGTGCTGTTCGCGACGCTGTCGCTGACCGTGCCGGACTTCCTCACGTCGCGCAACATCCAGGGCCTGCTGCTGTCGGTCACGCTGATCGGCTCGATCGCGGTGACGATGATGTTCGTGCTCGCGCTCGGCGAGGTCGACCTGTCGGTCGCGTCGATCGTCGCGTTCTCGGGCGTCGTCGCGTCGACGCTGATCACCGCGACGCACAGCGTCGTGCTCGGCATCGCGGGCGGCGTGCTTGCGGGCGGTGCGGTCGGGCTCGTCAATGGCGTGCTGATCGCGCGCTGGCGGATCAACTCGCTGATCGTCACGCTCGCGATGATGGAAGTCGTGCGCGGGCTCGCGTTCATCACGTCGAACGGCGACGCGGTGATGATCTCCGAGGAGCGCTTCTTCGATCTCGGCGGCGGGTCGTTCCTCGGCATCTCGTATCCGATCTGGAGCAACATCGTCGGCTTCGTCGTGTTCGGCTTCCTGCTGCGCAAGACGGTGTTCGGCAAGAACGTGCTCGCAGTGGGCGGTAACGGCGAGGCTGCGCTGCTCGCGGGGCTGCCGGTGATGCGCATCAAGATCACCGTGTTCGTGCTGCAGGGGCTCGTGACGGGCTTCGCGGGCGTGATGCTCGCGTCGCGGATGAGCCTCGGCGATCCGAAGACGTCGGTCGGCCTTGAACTCGGCGTGATCTCCGCGTGCGTGCTCGGCGGCGTGTCGCTGACGGGCGGCGTCGCGACGATCTCCGGCGTGCTGGTCGGCGTGCTGATCATGGGCTCGGTGCAGGATGCGATGAGCCTGCTGAACGTGCCGACGTTTTACCAATATCTGATACGCGGCGGAATTCTGTTGCTCGCGGTGCTGTTCGACCAGTATCGTCGCAACCAGCGGCGCGCGATGAAGATCTGACGAATGCGCGGCTGCCTGCGAATGCGACAAATATCGGGAGACGGCATGCAACAGATTGATCCGGCCGCGTCGGCGACGCTGTTGGCCGACAGCCGCAACACGCTCGGCGAAGGCGCGACGTGGTGCGACAGGACGCACGCGCTGTATTGGGTGGACATCGAAGGCGCGCAACTGTCGCGCTGCCGCGCGGACGGTTCGGACCTTGCGCACTGGCCGATGCCCGAACGGCTCGCATGTTTCGCACTGACGCACGATCCGGACGTGCTGCTCGTCGGGCTCGCGACGCATCTCGCGTTCTTCGACCTGCGCAGCGGCGCGTTCACGCGAATCGTCGACGTCGAGCCCGATCTGCCGACGCGGCTGAACGACGGGCGCTGCGATCCGCATGGCGCGTTCGTGTTCGGGATGAAGGATGAAGGTAGCGAGCCGCCGCAAGCAGTCGGCGGGTTCTACCGGCTCAATGCCGACCTCACGCTGGAGCGGCTCGCGCTGCCGCCGGCCGCGATCGCGAACAGCATCGCGTTTTCGCCGGATGGGTCGAAGATGTATTTCTGCGATTCGCTGGCGCGCGAGATTTTTGTGTGCGATTACCGTGCAGGCGGCGATGTCGCGAACGTGCGGTCGTTTGCGCGGCTCACCGATGCCGACGGCGATCCGGACGGCTCAATCGTCGATCGCGACGGCGGCCTGTGGAGCGCGCAGTGGGGCGGCAGGCGGGTGGTGCGTTATGGGCCGGACGGTGTCGAGACGGATCGCGTTGAAGTGCCGACCGCGCAGCCGAGCTGCGTCGCGATCGATGGTGAAGGCCGGTTGTACGTGACGAGTGCGCGTGTTGACCTGAGCAACGATGCGCTGGCAAACGACGCGCACGCAGGCGGTGTGTTCGTCGCGCAGACGCGCCATGTGGGGCTGCCGACCGCGCGGTTTGCGGGGACACGCACTGGATGAATGGCGGGTGTGGACGGCAGGTTCTATCGGCTGGCAGGCAAAACGAAAGCCCCCGACTTGTGAAGGTTCGGGGGCTTTTCTTTTACACAAAATCACCACAATTAAAATAAAGGTAGTCGGGCGCGAATCCAATCCAATTTGGTGGGCGGAATCGCAAGCAACTGCATCACATCACTGCTTGAGCTATCGTAATATACGATTCCGCCGACGCCATCTACCAGATCTCGCTCAGTTGCCGAATTTACGTAGTATGAAAAATAGCGTTGAGCGCGCAATTCTCCAGTCCCATCAAAAAGCTGAAATCTCACTTCATGCCCATTCCGAATATTCGCGCCGCACAACTTTGCGTAATATTCCACGCCTCCGAATTCCTTCTTCCCCCCGTTCAGTTCTTTTTCAAAAAAATCACACCGACCATAATTTGGCCTGATCATATGAACGGAAAAGCCAATCAGCAAAAACACAAGAATGGCTAACCCAGTGATTCTGGGGGCGCTAATCTGCATATTTCACCAAGTTTTATTTCAACAGGTTTCTTCAACTTCAGATAGTCACTCCACCATGTGAAGGTTGGAGTGAAGCTGTTCTTTTACCCCGTCACGAAGTGTCGAACCATTTTCAAGATGAGAATCGATTGTTTTTGGTAATTTAATTAGTGTGTCCGCCGATAATTTCGTACTTATACGAGGCAACTGAGAACATGGAGGTACGCTGAGAGTGATGTCGCGACTATGCGTTCGCCCCCCGACGTGCTGGTAAGATGGCCCGCAATTCCATCCCGCCCGCACCATGAGTTCCGCACCGACCAAGCCCGCGAATCCGAAAAACGCCGCGACGAGCGCCACGGCAGGCGCCGCGAAAAGCGCCGCCCGCGCCACGGGCGACAAGCCGAAAGCGCGCGTGCAACAACGCCTGACCTACGTGATCGGCGGTCTCGACCGGCTGCTGCGCCGTCACATGACCGACGCGCTCGCACCGCTTGGCATCACGCTCGCGCAATACACGGCGCTGTCGGTGCTCGAGGCGCGCGGCGCATCGTCGAATGCGCAGTTGGCCGAGCGCTCGTGGATCACGCCGCAATCGGCGAACGAGGTGATGAGCGTGATGGCCGCCCGCGGTTTCGTCACGCGCGAAGCCGACCCGTCACACGGCCGCATCATCCTGCTGAAGCTGACCGACGCAGGCGCGGCGATGCTGCGCGAATGCGAAGCCGTGCTGCGCCCGCTCGAGGCACGCATGCTCGGCGACATCCCGGCCGACGACGCGGCCCACGTGCAGCGCGCGCTCGAACTGTTCTCGCGCAACCTGCGCGGCTGATCCGTTCCCGACCCCTCACGACGCGCGGCCCGGGGCGGCGCGCGTCCGCTTCGCTTTCCCGCCGACGGTCGCCTGACCGTTCCCCGATTCCGTCGTTTCCGCCGCTTTCCGATCCGGGTTTACACCGGCGCTCGTGCTGCTTGCAATATCAGGTAGCCTGATATTAAATGAAGCCGTCCGCAGCAGGAATGCTGCGCACCGAATCGCACAGGAACGAACGACAGGAAACGATATGAGCAAGTACGACAACCGCTGGCAGACCGTTGAAGTGAAGGTGGAGGCCGGCGTCGCGTGGGTCACGCTGAACCGCCCGGACAAGCGCAATGCGATGAGCCCGACGCTCAACCAGGAGATGCTGCAGGTACTCGACGCGGTCGAGTTCGACGACGAAGCGAAGGTGCTCGTCCTCACCGGCGCGGGCGCCGCATGGACGGCCGGCATGGACCTGAAGGAATACTTCCGCGAGATCGACGGCGGCTCCGACGCGATGCAGGAAAAAGTGCGCCGCGACGCATCGGAATGGCAGTGGCGCCGCCTGCGGATGTACAACAAGCCGACCATCGCGATGGTGAACGGCTGGTGCTTCGGCGGCGGCTTCTCGCCGCTCGTCGCGTGCGACCTCGCGATCGCGGCTGAAGAAGCCGTGTTCGGGCTGTCGGAAATCAACTGGGGCATCCCGCCCGGCAACCTCGTCAGCAAGGCGATGGCCGACACGGTCGGGCACCGTCGCGCGCTGCACTACATCATGACCGGCGACACGTTCACCGGCGCGGAAGCCGCCGAGATGGGCCTCGTGAACAGCAGCGTGCCGCTCGCCGGGCTGCGCGACGCGACGATCGCGCTCGCCGCGCGGCTGATGGACAAGAATCCGGTCGTGCTGCGTGCGGCGAAGCACGGCTTCAAGCGTTCGCGCGAACTCACGTGGGAGCAGTGCGAGGATTACCTGTACGCGAAGCTCGACCAGGCGCAACTGCGCGATCCGGAGCACGGCCGCGAACAGGGGCTGAAGCAGTTCCTCGACGACAAGACGATCAAGCCGGGCCTGCAGGCCTACAAGCGCTGACGCAACCCGACGAGAGATTGCATGGCAGGAGACAACATGACCGACAGACGGATGCTGATCGCCGGTGAGTGGTGCGCCGCACGTGACGGGCGCACCTTCGACCGACTCAACCCCGCGACGGGCGCGCTGGCGTCACGCGCGCCGGCGGCCGGCCTCGCCGACGCCGACGCGGCGATCGACGCCGCGCACCGCGCGTTTCCCGCATGGTCGGCACTGGCGCCCACCGAGCGCCGCCGGCTGCTGCTGAAGGCGGCCGACCTGATGGACGCACGCATCGACGCGTTCGTCGCGACCGGCGTGGCCGAAACCGGCGCGACGCCGGGCTGGATCGGCTTCAACGTGACGCTTGCGGCGAACATGCTGCGCGAGGCCGCGTCGATGACGACGCAGATCGCAGGCGACGTGATCCCGTCCGACGTGCCCGGCAACCTCGCGCTCGCGATGCGCGTGCCGTGCGGCGTCGTGCTCGGCATCGCGCCGTGGAATGCGCCGGTGATCCTCGGCACGCGAGCGCTGGCAATGCCGCTCGCGTGCGGCAACACGGTCGTGCTGAAGGCGTCCGAGGCGTGTCCCGGCGTGCACGCGTTGATCGGCGCGGTGCTGGACGAAGCGGGGCTCGGTGCGGGCGTGGTCAACGTGATCACGCATGCGGCGGCCGACGCACCCGAACTCGTCGAGCGGCTGATCGCGCATCCGCACGTGAAGCGCATCAACTTCACCGGGTCGACGCATGTCGGGCGCATCATCGCGCGCCACGCAGCGGCTCACCTGAAACCGGTGCTGCTCGAACTCGGCGGCAAGGCGCCCGTGCTCGTGCTGGACGATGCCGATCTCGACGCGGCCGTCGACGCGATTGCGTTCGGCGCGTTCTTCAACCAGGGGCAGATCTGCATGTCGACCGAGCGCGTGATCGCCGCGCGGCCGATCGCCGATGCGCTCGTCGAACGCCTCGCCGCGAAGGCGCGCACGCTGGTCGCGGGCGATCCGCTGGCCGGCCATCCGCTCGGCACGATGGTCGACGTGGCGGCTGCCGCGCGTGCAGCATCGCTCGTCGAGGATGCGCGCGCGCATGGCGCGCAGCTGCCGCTTGGCTGTCGCGTCGAAGGTGCGACGATGCAGCCGGCGATCGTCGATGGCGTGACGCGCGACATGCGCCTGTATCGCGAGGAATCGTTCGCGCCGGTCGTCGCGATCCTGCGCGCGGACAGCGACGACGAAGCGGTCGCGCTCGCGAACGACAGCGAGTTCGGGCTCTCGGCGAGCGTGTTCAGCCGCGATGTCGCGCGCGCGATGGCGGTCGCACGACGGATAGAATCGGGGATCTGCCACATCAACGGCCCGACCGTGCACGACGAAGCGCAGATGCCGTTCGGCGGCACGAAGGCGAGCGGCTACGGCCGCTTCGGCAGCCGTGCGTCGATCGCCGAATTCACCGAGCTGCGCTGGATCACCGTGCAGACCACGCCGCGTCACTACCCTATATGAGCGCCCCGACGATGAATGATGCGACGCGCGCCAGCGGGCCGGTGAACGACACGGATGGCGTGCGCTATCGCGCGGCGGCCGTCGCCGTGGGCGCGGCCGAGATTCGCCGCGCGGAAAACGGCGCGTGGTACCTGAGTTCGCGCGAACCGCTCGGCGACTACCCGACGCGCCTGACCGACTGCCTCGTGCGCGGCGCGCAAGCGCATCCCGATCGCGTGCTGGCCGCGCGGCGCGGTGCCGACGGCCGCTGGGTCGAGATCACCTACGCACAGATGCTCGAACGCGCCCGCGCGCTCGGCCAGGGCCTCGTCGATCTCGGGCTGTCGGTCGAGCGTCCGCTCGCGGTGCTGTCCGGCAACGATCTCGAGCATCTGCAGTTGATGTTCGCAGCGATGCTGGCCGGCGTGCCGTACTCGCCGATCTCGCCCGCGTATTCGCTGGTGTCGACCGACTACGGCAAGCTGCGTCACACGCTCGGCGTGCTGCGGCCGGGCGCCGTATTCGTCGCCGAGCGCGCGCCGTTTGCACGTGCGCTCGACGCGACGTTGCCGGCCGATGCGGCGTTGATCGTCACAAGCGATGCCGATGTCGATGCCGAGGGCCGCGCGGTGCCGCTCTCGCGCCTTCTCGCCACAGCCCCGCGCACGATCGACACGATCCACGCGGCGGTCGGCCCCGATCATCTCGCGAAGATCCTGTTCACGTCCGGCTCGACGAAGCAGCCGAAGGCCGTGCCGACCACGCATCGGATGCTGTGCAGCAACCAGCAGATGCTGCGCCAGACGATGCCCGAACTGACGCGCGAACCGCCGGTGCTGGTCGACTGGCTGCCGTGGAATCACACGTTCGGCGGCAGTCACAATCTCGGCATCGCGCTGTACAACGGCGGCACGCTTTATATCGACGACGGCCGTCCGGTGCCGGGGCGCTTCGACGAAACCGTGCGCAACCTGCGCGAGATCGCGCCGACGATCTACTTCAACGTGCCGAAAGGCTGGGAAGAACTGACGGCCGCGCTCGAACGCGATGCCGCGCTGCGCGACACGTTCCTCTCGCGCGTGAAGCTGTATTTCTTCGGCGGCGCGGGCCTGTCGCAGGCCGCGTGGGACCGGCTCGACCGCGTGACCCATGCGCATTGCGGCGAGCGGATCCGGATCATGGCCGGCCTCGGGATGACGGAGGCGTCGCCGTCGTGCCTGTTCACGACGGGGCCGCTGATGCGCGCCGGCTATATCGGGCTGCCCGCGCCCGGCTGCGACGCGAAGCTCGTGCCGTGCGGCGGCAAGCTCGAACTGCGTTTCAAGGGGCCGAACGTGATGCGCGGCTACTGGCACGCGGACGTCGATCCGCGCGACGTGTTCGACGACGAAGGGTATTACCGCAGCGGCGACGCGGGGGTCTTTGTCGATCCGGAGCGGCCGGAGCTCGGGCTGTTGTTCGACGGGCGGCTGACCGAGGATTTCAAGCTGAGCAGCGGCACCTTCGTCAGCGTCGGGCCGCTGCGCGCGAACGCGGTGTCGAGCGGCGCGCCGTACGTGCAGGACGTGGTCGTCACCGGGATCAATCGAGACGACATCGGGCTGCTGGTGTTTCCGCGCGTCGATGCGTGCCGTGCGTTGGCGGGACTCGCCGCCGATGCCGCCGTGACCGACGTGCTGCGCGCGCCTGCCGTGCGCGCGGTGTTCGAGAAATGGCTCATCGAGTTGAACCGGCATGCGAGCGGCGGTTCGACGTTCGTCGCGCGCATCCGGTTGATCGACACCCCGCCGTCGCTCGATCGCGGCGAAGTGACCGACAAGGGTTCGCTGAACCAGGCGGCCGTGCAGCAACATCGCGCGGCGACGATCGACGCGCTGTACGACTCGGCGCGGCGCGATCCCGACGTGATTTACGCGTAACCGGAAGCATACCGAAGCAAGCAGGTACAACGACCGGCCGGCCACGACACCGGCAGGCATTCTTGCGGCCAGTGAATCAGGCTGCCTGATAAAGTCGGCCGTTCGGACGACACCTTGCGCGCCGCTTCGCCACTGGCCGGCGACGGCGCGCGGCGGCCGTTACCGGGCCGACCGACTACAAGACATGGGACTGGAGACAGGATGAACACTTACGTTGCCGAAAAACCCACGGTCGCGACCACGCTCGCGCTGTGTTTCGCGATCGCCCTCCTCGAGGGGCTCGACCTGCAGTCGGTCGGCGTCGCCGCGCCGCGCATGGCGCGCGAATTCGGGCTGAGCGTGTCGCAGATGGGTATCGCGTTCAGCGCCGGCACCTTCGGGCTGCTACCGGGCGCGATGCTCGGCGGGCGGCTCGCCGACCGGATCGGACGCAAGCGCGTGCTGATCGTGTCGGCCGCGCTGTTCGGGCTGCTGTCGATCGCCACCGCGCAGGTATCGACCTTCGCGATGCTCGTCGTCGTGCGCGTGCTGACCGGCATCGGCCTCGGCGGCGCGATGCCGAACCTGATCGCGCTGTCGTCCGAAGCGGTCGAGCCGCGCTCGCGCAGCAGCGCGGTGGCGACGATGTACTGCGGCATCCCGTTCGGCGGCGTGATCGCGTCGCTGATCGGCGTGCTGCTTGCCGGCGACACCGAGTGGCGGCACATCTTCTACGTCGGCGGCGTGGGGCCGCTGCTGCTCGTGCCGCTGCTGGCGTGGTTCCTGCCGGAGTCGCGCGCGTATCTCGACGTCGCCGGCACGCCGGCTGCGCGCACCAGTGTCGCGCGCACGCTGTTCGGCGACGGCCGCACGACGTCGACCGTCGCGCTGTGGGTCAGCTACTTCTGCACGCTGATCGTCCTGTACTTCCTGCTGAACTGGCTGCCGTCGCTGATGGCCGCGCGCGGGCTCGATCGCGAGCACGTCGGCCTCGTGCAGATCGCGTTCAACGTCGGCGCGGGGCTCGGCGCGCTCGGCATCGGTGCGGCGCTCGACCGGATGCGCGCGTCGCGCGTGGTCGGCGGCATGTACGTCGGGATCGTGCTGTCGCTCACCGCACTGGCGGCGGCGCCCGGCTTCGCGTCGCTCGCGGCCGCCGCGTTCGCGGCCGGGATGTTCGTGGTCGGCGGCCAGTCGGTGCTGTATGCGCTCGCGGCGATCTACTACCCGACCGCGATGCGCGGCACGGGTGTCGGCGCGGCGGTGGCCGTCGGCCGGCTCGGTTCCGTCGTTGGGCCGCTCGCGGCCGCGACGCTGCTGGCCGCCGGCCGCAGCGCGCCCATCGTGATCGGCGCGAGCATCCCCGTCACGCTCGTCGCGGCCGTCGCCGCGCTGCTGCTGATTCGCCGCCCGCAAGCCGGCGACTGAGGGTTCGTTTTTATCAATGCACGCCGTCAGAGCGCGCTTACTCAAGGTCTGGAGACACAACGAAATGAAAACGAAGACAAGGAACGGCCTGCTGGCCGCCGGCGCGTGCTGCGCACTCGCCGCGCCGGTCGCGCACGCGCAGTCGAGCGTGACGCTGTACGGGATCATCGACACGGGCGTCGAATTCGTGTCGCACGCGAACGCGGCGGGCGACCACGTCGTGCGCATGCCGGGCGTGACGGGCGAGTTGCCGTCGCGCTGGGGGCTGCGCGGTGCCGAGGATCTCGGCGGCGGCTACCAGGCGGTGTTCACGCTCGAAAGCGGATTCAACGTGCGCGGCGGCGATCTCGGCCAGGGCGGCCGGTTGTTCGGGCGGCAGGCGTTCGTCGGGCTGAAGGGCGGCTTCGGCACGCTCGCGTTCGGCCGCCAGTACACGATGACCTATCTCGCGCTGCAGGGCGCGGACATCATCGGCCCGGACATCTACGGGCTCGGTTCGCTCGACGCGTATGTGCCGAACGGCCGCGCCGACAACGCGGTGACCTACGTCGGCACGTATCGCGGCGTGACGCTCGGCGCTGCGTATTCGTTCGGCCGCGACGGCGCGGGCACCGGCAACTCGCCGGGGCAGGGCACGTGCGCGGGGCAAGTGCCGGGCGACGCCGTCCAGTGTCGCAACTGGTCGGTGATGCTCAAGTACGACAGCGCGTATTTCGGTGCGGCAGCCTCGTACGAGGAACAGCGCGGCGGCACCGGCGCGGCCGCGAACTTCTTCGACGGTATCGCGCCGGTCGCTTTCACCAGCAGCGGCGGCAAGGACGCGCGCACGCACGTGAGCGCGTACGCGCAGGCGGCCGGCGCGCGGATCGGCGCGGGCTGGATCGGGCGGCGCGTGTCGACCGGCTCACCGGCCGCAGCCGGCGCGCATTCGGACCTGTTCTTCGTCGGCGCGTCGTATGCGGTGAAGCCGGATGTCGTCGTCGACGGCGAAGGCTACCGGATCGTCAACAGCGCGCACGATACGCGCGCGACGATGGCCACGCTGCGCGCGACCTATCTGCTGACGAAGCGCACGGCCGTCTATGCGCAATCGTCGTATCTGTGGAACAGCGCGCATGCGCGCTACGCGGTCAGCGGCGGCGGGGCCGGCACGACGCCCGGCGCAGGGATGGGGCAGCTCGGCGCGATGGTCGGCGTCCGGCACATGTTCTGATGTGGCAGCCTGACGAACGGGAGCTATCTTGAACAGGAAATCTGCATTCCTCTGTATTGCGCCGCTGTCGGCGGCCATGCTCGCCGGTTGCGGCGGCGACGATTCGGTGAACGTCGTACCGACGCACCTGAGCGCCGCGACACCGGCCGCGATGGCACAGACCTGCGACGCGCTCGCCGCGAAGCTGGCGTATGCGAACACGTCGTTCACGTCGGTGACGACCGCGGCCGCCGGCGCGCTCACGGTGGCCGGCAAGCCGATCGCCGAGCACTGCGTGATCGAAGGGAAGATGAACGAGCGCGTGAGCACGGTCGACGGCAAGACCTATGCGATCGGCTTCGAAATGCGCTTGCCGAAGGCGTGGAACGGCCGCTTCTTCTACCAGGCGAACGGCGGGCTCGACGGCAACGTCGTGACCGCGACCGGCGAGATCGGCGGCGGCGGGCCGCTGACCGACGCGCTGAACCAGGGCTTCGCGGTGATCAGCTCGGATTCCGGGCACAGCGCCGCGCAGAACCCGCTGTTCGGCATCGATCCGCAGGCGCGCATCGACTACGGCTACGGCGCGGTCGATGCGCTCACGCCGATGGCGAAGCAGGTGATCCGGCTCGCGTACGGCAAGGCGCCCGACCGCAGCTATTTCGAAGGCTGCTCGAACGGCGGCCGTCACGCGATGGTCACGGCGGTGCGCAACCCGGCCGACTACGACGGCATCATCGCGGGCGATCCGGGCTTTCATCTGCCGAAGGCTGCGATCGGCGAGATGTACGGCGCGCAGCAGTTCGCGAAGATCGCATCGGCGACCGGGTCGAACGGGCTGCCGGATATCCGCAGCGGCTTCACCGATGCGGAGCGGCAGTTCGTCGGTGCGAAGATCGTCGAGAAGTGCGATGCGCTCGACGGCGCGGCCGACGGGATGGTGCAGGACGTCGCCGCGTGCCAGGCGCACTTCAGCGTCGAGTCGGACATCCCGACCTGCGCGAACGGCACGCGCACCGGCGCGTGCCTGACGACCGCGCAGAAGACCGCGCTCGAGAACGTGTTCACGGGCGCACGCAACAGCGCGGGCACGGCGCTCTACGCGGGCTTTCCGTACGATCCGGGCATCGCCGGTAGCGGCTGGGCCGCGTGGAAGCAGTCGAATTCGATCACGCTCGACCCGGCCGCGATGGCGTTCACGTTCATGACGCCGCCGAAAACCGCCGCGACGCTCGCGAACCTGCCCGGCTTCGCGCTCGGCTTCGACATGGACAACGACGCGCCGGCGATCTTCGCGACCAACGGTGTGTACACGCAATCCGCGTGGTCGTTCATGACGCCGCCCGACGAGACCAACCTGTCCGCGCTGAAGGCGCGCGGTGCGAAGCTGCTCGTCTATCACGGCACGGGCGACCCGGTGTTCTCGTTCGACGACACGCGCGACTGGTATGCACGGGTCGCGCAGGCGAACGGCGGCGATGCGTCGGATTTCGCGCGCTTCTATCCGGTGCCGGGGATGAACCACTGCTCGGGCGGGCCGGCGGCCGACCAGTTCGACCTGCTGACGCCGCTCGTCGCGTGGGTCGAGCAGGGGCAGGCGCCCGCTGCGGTGGTGGCCGCCGCACGCGATGCGACGAACGCGGTGCCGAATGCGGACGTGCCCGCGTCGTGGGGCGCGGGGCGCACGCGGCCGCTGTGCCCGTATCCGCAGGTGGCGCGCTACAACGGGTCGGGCGACGTGAATTCGGCGGCGAGCTTCAGTTGCCGCTGACGTAGCCGTCGATGGGAGGCGGCCGGCGTGCGCCATTGCATGCCGGCCGCCTCATGTTTGCAAACGCTCACTCACTCGCCCGGTTCGACCGGCACCTCGAGCCCGACCTTCACGCGGCTCATGCTCACCAGCGTCTTGAACCGCTTCACGTTGTTGTTCGCGAAGAACAGCTCGCGCGTGAGCGCGTTGTACTGATCCATGTTCCGCACGGCCAGGATCAGCACGAAATCCCATTCCCCCGTCACGTAGTAGCACTGCTGGATCTGCGGGCAGTGCTCGAAGGTGCGCTTCATCGCGTCGAGCTGGTCGATCTGCTCGCTTTCGACCTCGACGTTGACGACGATCGTCAGCGGGTGATCGACCTTGTCCGGCGCGACCACGGCTGTGTAGCGTTCGATCACGCCGTCGTCCGCGAGACGTTTCAGGCGCCGGTTCACGGCCGCGGTCGACAGGTTGACGCGCGCGCCGAGTTCGCTTTGCGGCGTTTGCGCGTTGCGCTGGATTTCCATCAGCAGCTTGCGATCGAACGCATCGAGTGGGGTGGGCATGATGGCGCGTGAAGCCTCGAAAGAATGAGAAATTTTTGCGTGACGGCCGCCGAATTGGCGATTTTATTGACCGGCATGCGCAATATTATTTTTCGAACCGGCGGCGCGTGCAACCCGTGCGCGCCCGACCCGAACCGACTCACGGAGTGCTGCCCGTCATGCTGATCGCCAACCCCCGCGCATCGCGCGCCGCCTATCCCCACGCGCTGCGCCGCGTGATGAACATCGCATCGGCCGACGAAAGCGGCGCGTGGCTGTCGCACTGGCCGCTCGTCGGCAACGCACGCACGCCGCTGCGCACGCTGCCGGATCTCGCCGCGCGGCTCGGCGTCGCGAGCGTCAGCGTGAAGGACGAGTCGTGCCGGTCGCCGCTCGGCAGCTTCAAGGCGCTCGGCGCGCCGATCGCGCTGGTGCGGCTCGTGAAGCGCCTGCGGCGCACGCAGGATCTCGATCCGCAAGGGCTCGTCACCGGCCGCTATGCGGCGGAGCTGGCCGACCTGACGGTGATCAGCGCGACCGACGGCAATCACGGCCGCGCGCTGGCTGCGGCCGCGCGTGCGATCGGCTGCGGGTGCGTGATCGTGCTGCACGCGAACGTCGACGCCGAGCGCGAACGCGCGATTTCGGCGTACGGCGCGCGGATCGTGCGCATCGCGGGGAACTACGACGAATCGGTCGTCTGCGCGGCGCAGCTCGCGCAGGCGAACGGCTGGTATGTCGTGTCGGATACGTCGTACGACGGCTACGAAGCGATTCCGCGCGACGTGATGCAGGGCTATGGCGTGATCGCCGCCGAGGCTGCCGCGCAGGCGGCGCAGGACGACGGGCGGCCGTTCACGCACGTGCTGCTGCAGGGCGGCGTGGGCGGCCTCGCCGCGGGCGTCGCGAGTTACCTGTGGGAGCGCGACGGCGTGCAGCGGCCGCACTTCATCGTGGTCGAGCCGCGCCAGGCCGACTGCCTGTACCAGAGTGCGCTGGCAGGGCGCGCATCCAAGGCGACCGGCAGCGTCGATTCCGTGATGGCCGGGCTGGCATGCGGCGAGGCGTCGCCGCTCGCATGGGATTTCCTCGAGATGTGCATCGACTACTTCATGCTGATCGACGACGAAGATGCGGTGCAGGCGATGCGCGGCCTCGCGGCCGGCAGCGAACGCGACGTGCCGCTCGTGGCCGGCGAATCGGGCGCGGCCGGCGTCGCGGGGCTGGAAGTGCTGATGCGCGACCCGGCGCTCGCACGGCAGGTGGGGCTCGACGTGCATTCGCGCGTGCTGGCGATCAATACCGAAGGCGCGACGGCGCCGTCCGTGTACCGGAACTGCGTCGGCGAGACGGCCGATGCCGTGCTCGCGCGACAGCGCGCCTGGCTGGACCGCGCCGCGATCGCGGCCTGAACGACATCGCGACCGATCCCGACCGATTACGACTGACGAGGCAAACGCCATGGACGCAACCGAAGAAAGCACGCTGCAGGGGCAACTGAAGACCTGGCGCCGCCACCTGCACCAGCATCCGGAAACGGGTTTCGAAGAGGTGAGCACGTCGGACTACGTCGCGCGCATCCTGACGACGCTCGGGCTCGACGTGCATCGCGGGATCGGCGGCACGGGGCTCGTCGCGAACCTGACGGCCGGCACCGGCAAGCGCGCGATCGGCATCCGCGCCGACATGGACGCGCTGAACATCGCCGAACACGCGCCGGGCCGCGAACATGCGTCGCGCACGCCCGGCAAGATGCATGCATGCGGGCACGACGGCCACATGTCGATGGTGCTCGGTGCCGCGCAGCTGCTGGCCGAGCGCAAGGATTTCGACGGCACCGTGCGCTTCATTTTTCAGCCGGCCGAGGAACATGGCCGCGGCGCGAAGGCGATGATGGCCGACGGGCTGTTCGAGCGCTTCCCGGTCGACGCGATCTTCGGCGCGCACAACATGCCGGGCATGCGCGCGGGCACGTTCTCGACGCGCGCCGGCGGCATCATGGCGAGCGAGGACAACTTCGTGATCCGGATCGACGGGCGCGGCACGCATGCGGCGCGTCCGCACATGGGCATCGATCCGATCGTGATCGGCGCGCAGGTCGTGCTCGCGCTGCAGACGATCGTGTCGCGCAATCTCGATCCGGGCCAGCAGGCCGTGATCTCGTGCACGGAGTTCATCACCGACGGGCTGCGCAACGTGCTGCCGTCGACGGTGACGATCAAGGGCGACACGCGCAGCTATTCGCGCGACGTGCAGGCGCTGCTGGCGACGCGGATGCGCGAGATCAGCGAAGGGATCTGCCGTGCGCACGGCGCGGCCTGCACGTTCGAGTACACGCACGAGTTCGCGCCGACGGTGAATTCGCCGGAATGGGTCGACACGGCCGTGCGGGCCGCGGCGCAGGTTGCGGGTGCGGATGCGGTGAATGCCGACGTGCAGCCGATGATGATCTCGGAGGATTTCGGCGCGTTCCTGCAGGCGGTGCCCGGCAATTTCGTGTTCATCGGCAACGGCGAAGCGGCCGGGCGCGGCGGCGTGCCGCTGCACAACGCGGGCTACGACTTCAACGACGACATCCTGTCGATCGGCGCGCGGTATTTCGAGGCGGTGGCGCGGCTCGGGCTGCGCGAGCCGCGCCGTGCGGGCTGAAGGACGATCGCCGATCGCCGGTTTCCGAAGCGGAACGCGTGATCGGCGATCGGAACCGCTCAGTGCCGGATCGTGACGGTCTACCCGGTTGACCGTTCGTAAACCTTGCGCCCGCTGACCCAGGTCTCCAGCACCGGGATCTCGCGCAGTTGATAAGGGCTCCCCCCCGGCGTGGCCTGCAGCGGATCCTGTTCCAGGATCACGAGGTCAGCCTGCTTCCCTTCTTTCAGGGAGCCGATCTGATCATCGAGGTGGCATTGCCAGGCCGCGTCGATGGTCACCGCACGCAGCGCTTCGGCCGGGCTCAGGCATTCGGCTTCATTCAACACCGCCCGCTCCGGGTCGGCTTCCATCACCCGCCCGATCGCCTGGTCCATGTAGCGCAATGGCCCCAGCGGCGAGACGAAGCGATCGCTGTGCAGGCTGATGCGAAGCCCTTCGCGCAGCGCCGACTTGCATCGATCGAGCTTCTGCGCGCGCTCTTCACCCAGAATGGTCTTCTGGAATGCGCGCCCCCAGTAGCCGACATGGCCGATCAGGAAACTGGGTGACACGGACAGCCGCTTCATCGTGCGCAGGTCGTCGTCGCTGAGCAGCGACGCATGCTCGATCCGGTGGCGCAACTCGACCGGTGTGTTGGCGGGTTGGGGCGGGACTGACGGCGGGGGCGGAACCTTGCTCAGCGCCAGCTGGTAGGCAGCCAGTACATTGGAGATGGCTTCATCGCCATTGGCATGGGTCATGACCGGCCATTCGGCTGCGACGACCTCCTGCATGATCTGAGCCAGTGTTTCGATCGGGTTGAAGTTGAACAGGCCGTTCGGTCCCACGCCGGGAACGCTGTGTTCATTGCAACACTTGTAGGGCTGGCGTTGCAGGCCGGTCAATCCCTGGTTGGAGCCGTCGGCAATCAGTTTCATGGCCCGGATCGAAAACAGGGCCTCGGGCCCGCTGTCCAGTTGAGGCTTGAAGTGCTTCAGCCACATCGACCAGAGATCGTTGTTGCCGAACAGGGCCGCGCCCAGACGAACCGTCATCCATGGCGTTTGCGCCAGCGCCTTCATCACGACCACTTCGAAAACCCCCATTCCCATTCCGAGGCCGGCATCGAACAGGGTGGTGATGCCGCACTTGTTCGCTTCATGCAACACGTCACGAATGCTGACGAGCAGATCGGCCGGCTTCGGTGACGGCATGCATTTCATCACCTGGTCGACCTGCGATTCGGTCAGCACGCCGTCGGGCTCGCTGTCCTGGAGGCCGGCGGCTTGCAACGCGGCGCTGTTGGCGTAGGCAAGATGCCCGGAGGCATTGACCAGGAACAGGCACACGTCCGTGCTGACCGTGTCGAGCCACGCACGGTCGAGATTCAGCCATTCGTTCATCAGCGACGGATCGACGCCGATGCCGCCCACCCACTTTTCCTGTCGTTGCTTCGCACGGGTGACCGCAGTCTCGAGCCGCTCGCGGATAAACGCTTCGCCGTAGTGGAGACGCAACTTTTGATTTTCGAAAGGTGACAGGTCTGTCCAGGGCTTGATCTGGAATACCGCGCTGGGCAAGACATGCATGTGCGGGTCGATCAGGCCGGGAAGCAAGGTCTGATTGTCCTTGAGCCCCTGCTCGCGCGCGTCGGGGAATTTTTCCCGTACACGTCGGCGCACGTCATCCAGCGTCCCGGCCGCGATGACCTTGTGGTCGGCGATACCCAGCGCGTCGACCTGCTTGCTGGTGTCTTCCGGGTCCGGATAGATATGTCCACCGTGGAAGATCACGGCTTCGGGCGCTCGATGCGCTTCCAGCAGGCTCAATTCCTTGAGCAGATCCTGCCATTCGTGTTCGCCCTGGCCAAGGGCGGTTGCGACCAAATGAGGGCTGCAGCATGCACATCCGAGCTGGTGTCGATGGAACATGATTGAATCCTTTTTGGTTTCTGATGCGTTGGATTGATTTGCTGTCCGTCGCCTATCATTTCGGAATTCGAAATATTTTGAAGAACAAGACACCGGGTATCGCCATACGGCATCGATGTGACTTGTTTCGGGAACCCCGCCCGAGCATGACGCGGACACAGCATCGACGCGATGGTGCCGAGACCATGAAGCGTCAATGCTGAATCGTATGTATAAACACGGCTCGCATACGGATCAAGATCAAAATCCTTACACGTTCTGACGACCTGCGGGATTCGCAATGGTCAACCCCGAAGGTCGCGCCGGGTGGCACGCCGGCTACGTTTGGAAGATCACCCGGGTCAGGCCGTGGAGCAGCGGCTTCGGCCAGATCAATGCCCTGAAGAGCAGCAGGGACGCGCCGGCCCGAAACGGGCGCTATACCGGTGTTCTCGTGTCGCTGTTCAAGCCCGCCGCGGCGTCGGGCGATGGCGAGCAGATCGGGCGGTAAGCGAGCCCGCGAACCAGAGGGCCCGCGGGCGACGCATGGCGCGAGCCGACGCGCACATTCACCCGTTGCGTCACCCCATCACACCAATTCGCCGAGACACGCGTCGAACTGCGTGACAAGCCGGTCGACATCATCGGCCGTCGTTTGCGGACACACGAGCATCATGTTGTGGAACGGCGTGATCAGCACGCCGCGATTCAGCAGGTACAGGTGCACGATGTGTTCGAGTTCGCTGTCGAGCTGCTCACCGGCGAGCGTGCCGTTGCGCGGCGGCGCGGGCGCGAATTGAAACTCGGTGCGCGCACCGATGCGCGTCACGCACCACGGCAGTTTGTGTTTCGCGATCGCCTGCTCGAGCCCCGTCGCCAGCCGCGCGGCGAGTTCGAACATGTGCGCATAGGCGGCGTCGGTCGCGACTTCGGCCAGCGTCGCCCGTGTCGCTCGCATCGCGAGCATGTTCGCGGTGAGCGTCGTGCCGATCCCCGAATGGCCGGGCGGCGCGTTCAGCTTTGCCTGCTTCGCGCGTTCGGCAAATTCCGCGCTGAACCCGTACACCGCGCACGGCACGCCGCCCGCGATCGGCTTGCCGACCACCAGCATGTCCGGCTCGAGATCGTGCGCAACCGCGTAGCCGCCCGGGCCGCTGCTGATCGTGTGCGTTTCGTCGATCACGAGCAGCGTGCCGTAGCGGCGCGTCAGTTCGCGTGCGGCTTCCCAGAAGCCCGGATCGGGCAGCACCATCCCGATGTTCGTCATCGCGGGCTCGGCGAGCACGCAGGCGACATCGCCGCCTTTCAGCGCCGCTTCGAGCGCAGCCAGGTCGTTGAATTCGACGACGCGGGTGTTCGCGAGCAGGTCATATGACTGCCCGAGCAGGCTGTCGCGCTGCACGGGGCGGCCATCGACGAGATCGACGAACACGTCGTCGACCGTGCCGTGATAGCAGCCGTTGAACACCACGATCGTGTTGCGGCCGGTGGCCGCGCGTGCCCAGCGCAGCACGAAGCGGTTCGCGTCGCTCGCGCTGAGCGCGAACTGCCAGACCGGCAGCCTGAAGCGGCGCGCGAGTTCGCGTGCGACCCATGCGGCGTCCTCGCTCGGCAGCATCGTCGTGTAGCCGCGCGTGGCCTGCTCGACGAGCGCACGTGCGACGGGTTCGGGCGCGTGGCCGAACATCGCGCCGGTGTCGCCGAGGCAGAAGTCCACGTAGCGATGGCCGTCGACGTCGGTGAACGTCGCGCCACGCGCCTCCTTCACATACAGCGAGAACGGCGTCGACCAATCCTGCATCCAGTGCAACGGCACACCGAACAGCAAATGCTCCGACGCTTCCGCGGACAGGGCGCGGGAGACCGGCATGGCTTCGGTGAATGCGCGGCGCTCGCGATCGAACAGCGCGCGGGCGCGGATGAGGTCGACTCCGTGGCGGGAAGGCAAAGGCAACTCCTGGGCTGTGAAGGTACGGAAACGATAGCGCGGGCGCCGGGGGGATGAACAGACGCGGAATTACCGAGGCGGGCTGGCGTTGGCGCGGCCGCCAGGGTGGGGCCGACGCGCAGATATTTTTTCTAAAAGTTTTTGCGCATAAACCGGCGAAGGGCGGCCCGGCCTGTTTTATTGCATGGAAAGTGGGTGGGCGCTCACATCTTTGGCGATGGATCCGGTGTGGACGAAGCGGGCACAAGGACGCGTCTGGCTGCACGTCACGATGCCCGTTCGCCGCCGTGTCGCGTTACGCGAGCGTCTTGATCATGTGGTGCTCGTCGTAGAAGCGGCCATCGACGAACATCGAGCGCGGTTCCGTGCCGAACCGGACGAACCCCTGCGACGCATACAGCCGCTCCGCGGTGGCGTTGACCTCGTTCACGCACAGCATCAGCTGCTTGCATTGCCATGCCTGCGCCGCATGCGCGGTCGCGCTTTCGAGCAGCGTCTGCGCGATGCCTTGCCCGCGATAGGCGGGATCGACGAACACGCCCCAGATCGTCGCCTTGTGCGCGATCTTCACGCGCGCATCGCGGCGCACGCCGGTGATGCCGACGAGCGTATCGCCGTCGAACGCGCCGAACACGGCACGTTCGTGGGTCGGCGTGATGCGCGTCGCGAATTCGTCGACCGGCACCTGCGATTCTTCGTCGAGCGTCGGCAGGAACGAGGTGGGCGCGGTGTCGACCGCACGCAGGCGAACGGTCTGGAAATGGGCGGCGTCGGCCGCATCGAGCAGGCGGGTCGTGATCGTCATCGGGGGCGTTCCGGTTGAGGGGCGTGCATGCCGGCGCGGGCCGTTGCGGCCGCGGGATGCATCGTCCTTATCGTAATGGGAATCCGGATGTCGCGCGGCGGCGTCCGGCACCGCCGCGTGCTCGAGTTCAGATCGCGTCGCGCGGCCGCTTTGCATCGCCGTCGACGCAGCACGCGAGCACCTCCGCATCGGTGTCGCCGACGCTCAGGTACACGTGCCCGACCGCGCTGTCGAAATACAGGCTGTCGCCGGCGCCGAGCCGGTACGCATGGCCGTTCTCGAAGCGCAGCTCCAGCTCGCCGCTCAGCACGAACACGAACTCCTCACCGCTGTGCCGGATGTAGTCGGCGAAGTCCGACAGCTTGCGCGCATGGATCCGCCCGCGCACGGGCACCATCCGCTTGCCGGTCAGGTCGTTCGCGAGCATCCCGTATGCATAGTTTGGCGTGTCGTAGACCATCTGCTGGCCGGCCGGCGTGAACGACGGCGTCATCACGCCGGCGGGTGCGGGGCGGCCGAACATCGTGTCGAAGTCGAGCGCGAGCGCATGCGTGAGCGCCGCGAACTTGTCGTAGGTGAGCGCGATGTCGCCGCGCTCGGCCTTCGAAATCGTCGACACCGCGATGCCGGAGCGCTCGGACAGTTGCGCAAGTGTCAGGCCGCGCGACTTGCGGGCGTCGCGCAGCCGCGCACCGACCGTCTGGTGATCGAGCTGCGGCGCGGCGTCGGTGGGCGGCGGAACGGGAACGGTGGATTTGGGCATGCGGATACGGGGGCGCGACGTGCGCGGCGCAAATACGGGTTTTGTCGTATACGAGAATTATTTTTCTCGTATATGATAATTTTCGTCGAAATCGCCGATGGAGGGCGTGACGGCCACTCTAGCATCGGACGACGCGAAACTCGCGCGGCCGGTGCGGCCGGCGTGAACGACACGTGTGCGCATCGGCGCGGCTCGCCCGTGCGGCGGTTGCCCGATCCAGCGCACGGCAGCGGTTTTTCCCAGTCATTTTCCCGGCCGGTCGTGGCCGGACACGCGAAGGTGCTATCCATGTCCAGTGAAATCAAACGTCTGCAGACCGGCGCGCGCATGAGCCAGGTCGTGATCGCGAACGGCTTCGTCCACCTGGCCGGCCAGGTGCCCGATACGGCCGGCGCGCCGATCGCCGTGCAGGCGACCGAAATCCTCACGCGCATCGACGCGCTGCTCGCGTCGGCCGGCGTCGACAAGACGCGCGTGCTGACGGCCAACGTGTGGCTCAGCGATGCCGCGCACTTCGACGCATTCAATGCGGTGTGGGACGCATGGGTGCCGGCAGGCCACGCGCCGACCCGCGCGTGCGTGCAGGCGTTGCTGATGAAGCCCGGTCTCGACGTCGAGATCGCCGTGACCGCGCTCGCCTGACGCTCGCGCCGCGCGCCCCGAGGAACTCTCGATGACATTCGACACGCTCGTCCTGGGCGGCGGCATGATCGGCGTGTCCGTTGCGGTTCACCTGCAACAGCGCGGCCTGTCGGTCGCGCTCGTCGACCGCAAGGCGCCCGGCAACGAGACGTCGCTCGGCAATGCCGGGCTGATCCAGCGCGAAGGCGTGTATCCGTATGCGTTCCCGCGCGGCTTCGGCACGCTGCTGAAATACGCGTGCAATCGCTCGCCCGACGTCCGCTATCACGTCGGCGCGCTGCCGAAGCTGATCCCGTTCCTGTACCGCTACTGGCGCAACTCGCATCCGGCGCGCCATGCCGAGATCGCGCGCGCCTATGCGCCGCTGATCGAACACTGCGTGACCGAGCATCGCGCGCTGATCGACGCATCCGGCGCCGGCGCACTGCTGCGCGAAGGCGGCTGGCTGAAGGTGTTCCGCACGGCCGCGACCCGCGATGCCGAAACGCGCGATGCCGAACGCTGGCGGGCCGAATACGGCGTGACCTTCGATGCGCTCGATGCGGCCGCGCTGCGCGACGCGGAGCCGAACCTGAGCCGCGCGCTGGTCGGCGCGCTGCGTTATACGGGCTCCGATTCGATCAGCGATCCGAATGCACTCGTGACGGCCTATGCGCGCCACTTCGAGCAACTCGGCGGCCGCATCCTGACCGGCGACGCGCTGACGCTGTCGGCCGCGAACGGCTGGCGCGTCGACACCGCGCAAGGCCCGGTTGAAGCGCGCGCCGCAGTCGTCGCGCTCGGCCCGTGGTCGGACCTGCTGTGCGAGCGGCTCGGCTACACGCTGCCGCTTGCGGTCAAGCGCGGCTATCACATGCACTACGCGACGCAGCCGGGCGCACGGCTGAACGGGCCCGTGCTTGACGCCGACAGCGGCTTCCTGATCACGCCGATGACGCGCGGCATCCGCCTGACGACCGGCGTCGAGCTCGGCTATCGCGATACGCCGGCGACGCCCACCCAGCTCGCCGCCGTCGAACCGGTCGCGCGCGAGCTGTTTCCACTCGGCGCGCGCGTCGACGGCGCGCCGTGGCTCGGCCGCCGGCCGTGCACGCCCGACATGCTGCCCGTGATCGGCGCCGCGCCGCGCCGCCGCGATCTGTGGTTCGCGTTCGGGCATGCGCATCACGGCTTCACGCTCGGCCCCGTGACCGGCCGGCTGGTTGCCGACCTGATGACCGGCACGCAACCGTTCGTCGACCCGGCGCCGTTTCGCGTCGAACGCTTTCTGCACGGCCGCTGAACCGGCGACCGTGCGCTGCAGCAGGGCGGCCGGCACACGACGCCGGCCGCTCCATCCAGCGGCCGGCCGATCCGGCCCGCCGCGACGATCAACGACTGGAGACAACATGCAACAGCACACGATGCGGCGCGAGCTCGGCGCGCGCCAGATCTCGTTCATGGCCCTCGGCATGGCCATCGGCGTCGGCCTGTTCCTCGGCTCGGCGTCCGCGATCAAGGCGGCCGGGCCCGGCGCGCTCGTCGCGTACCTGATCGGCGGCGCGATGATCTTCCTGATCATGCGCGCGCTCGGCGAGATGGCCGTGCACCGGCCGGTGTCCGGCTCGTTCGGTGCGTATGCGTTCGAATACGTCGGGCCGTTCGCGGGCTACGTGGTCGGCTGGAGCTACTGGCTGCTGATGGTCGGCGTCGGTGTCGCGGAAACGACCGCCATCGGCATCTACATGGGCTTCTGGTTTCCGGACGTGCCGCAGTGGCTGTGGGTCGTGTCGGCCATCGCCGCGATCTCGGCATTCAACCTGCTCAACGTGAAGGTGTACGGCGAGCTGGAGTTCTGGTTCGCGATCGTGAAGGTCGTGACGATCGTGCTGATGATCGCGGGCGGCGCGCTGATCGTGTTCACGGGGATCGGACATGGCGGCGATCCCGTCGGCCTGTCGAACCTGTGGCGCCACGGCGGCGTGTTTCCGCACGGCGTACTCGGGGTCGTGAGCGCGCTGCCGATCGTCGCGTATTCGTTCGCGGGTGTCGAGATGATCGGCCTCACGGCCGGCGAGGCGCGCGAGCCGCAGAAGATGATCCCGCGCGCGATCAACTCGGTGCTGTGGCGCATCCTGATCTTCTACGTCGGCGCGCTGTTCGTCATCATGGCGCTGTATCCGTGGCACGAGCTCGGCGAGCATGGCAGCCCGTTCGTGACGACGTTCGAATCGCTCGGGCTGCGGCAGGCGGCCGGCATCGTCAACTTCGTGGTCGTGACGGCCGCGCTGTCGAGCTTCAACTGCATCGTGTTCAGCGGCGCGCGCATGCTGTCGAGCATGGCCGGCAACGGCCTCGCGCCCGCGTCGTTCGCGGCGCTGAGCGCCAGCGGGTCGCCGTCGCGCGCGGTGCGGGCGACCGTGCTGTTCATGTCGGTCGGCGTGGTGCTGAACTACGTGATCCCTGCACGCGTGTTCGGCTGGCTGATGTCGTTCCTGTCGTTCGACGTGGCCGTGATCTGGGCGATGATCGTGCTGACGCACATGCGGTTCCGGCGCGTGCTGGCCGCGCGCGGCGAGACGGTGGCGTTCCGCATGCCGTACGCGTCGGTCACGTCGTGGATCTGTCTGGTGTTCGTCGTGTTCGTGTTCGTGATGCTCGGCGTCGATCCGACGACACGCGGGTCGCTGTATGCGGGCGCGGCGGTGATGGCGTTGATGGCGATCATCTACCGGCGTTCGCGGCACCTGCAGGCCGCCGCGCGGTCGACGCGTGTCGGGCTTGGCGTCGAGCGCGTGTGACGGTCATGCGCTGAGTCGCGGCTGTTGGTGCGGGGGAGTGGTCGTGCGACGGAGCGCGTTGGAGGCGGGTGCGAAGGCGCGGTGGCAGGGAGCGGCGGCGCGTCATGCGCGCCGCGCCGGCACGAAGGATGAGGGTGGCGTGAAGCAGGCGCTCGTCGCGCCGGCCCCGCACCCGACGTCAAACGCGCGAAGACGCGCCCGATCGGGTCAGGCGCATCGCATCGAAATCAATACCGCGCCAGCTGATTGCCGTTGATCTGCACGCGATCGCCCGGCCGCAGGTTACCCGGCGACTGCACGTCGAACGAGCGCATCGAGCCGTCGCTGACCTGCACGTCGATCCGGTAGCTGCTCGGGCCTTGCGCGGCACCCATCTGCTGGCCGATCTGGTTGCCGGCCACCGCACCGCCGAGCGCACCGATCACGGTTGCCGCATCGCGGCCGTGGCCGCGGCCGAACTGGTTGCCCACCAGGCCGCCGACCAGCGCGCCGACGACGGTGCCGGCGACACCCGACGTGCCGACCGAGCCGTTGACCGGCTGGATGTTCGAGACCGTGCCGTACTGCGTGCCGTAGCCGTTGCCGTACTGGTTGCCGTATTGCTGCTGATTGCCGTACTGGTCATACGGCTGCGACCCGTATTGCTGCTGGTTGCCGTACTGATCGTACGGCTGCGGCGCCTGGTTCGGATACGGCTGTTGCTGCTGAACGTAGCCGGGTTGCGAGTACGCGGGCTGCGCGTAGCCGGGCGTCGCGTATTGCTGCTGCTGCTGCGGATACCCCGGCTGCGCGCCGTAGTAACCCGGCGCGACGCAGGCGGTCAGCGGAAGCGCCGCGACGGCGACGAGCGAGGCGAACAGAACGGTCTTCGTGGAAGGCATGCGCATCATGATGGTTCCTGCATCGGCAACGGGTTCGCCGACGAAAGCCGGGACGGGTGGCGAACTCGGCGTGAGTATAAGGAATGGCCGGTGGCGCGTCCGGTGCGGCCGGGTAACAACGTGTAAAGTCTGTTGCCGCGTAAATCGCCGCCCTGGCGGGGCGCTGAAGCGAGGCCCGGCAAGGGCGCGACACGGCTCCCGGACGCCCGCATTCCGGTGACGCCGACGCGGCTCGGTTCTCGGCTTTTCCCCCGTTTTCCCCACGATCCCGCCCCATCGCCGTGCCATGCCCCGCAGCCGCGCGCACCGCGCATCGCGAAATCGAATGCGCGGCATCGCGACTTTTAATTGGCCTCGGGCGGTGGCGTCCGATATCGTGGCCGGATTCCCTGCCAACGGTCGCACCGTGCCGGCTGCGGTTCCTTCCCCTGTCCGCGCCGGTGTCGCGCCGCGACCGCCCCACATTCCGAGCCATGACCGATCGTATCTTCATCAACGCCGTCGACGCCGGCGGCCAGCCTATCAACCTCGTCGTCCGTGACGGCCGCTTTACCGCGATCGGCGCCGATTGCGCCGCCGCGCCCGGCGCTGAAACGATCGACCTCGGCGGCCGCGTCGTGCTGCCCGGCTTCGTCGATGGCCACATCCACCTCGACAAGAGCTTCGTCGGCGATCGCTGGGTGCCGCACGAACCGGTCGGCACGCTGCGCGAGCGGCTCGCGGTCGAAAAGCGCCAGCTCGCGGCCGCGCCGCCGATCGTCGAGCGCGCGAACGCGCTGATCGCGCAGGCCGCCGCATTCGGCACGGTCGCGATGCGCAGCCATGTGGACGTCGATGCGACGACGGGCCTGTCGAACCTGCAGGCCGTGATGGCCGCGCGCGAGCAATGGCGCGGGATCGTCGATATCGAACTCGTCGCGTTCCCGCAGGCCGGCGTCGTCACGTGCCCGGGTACCGCCGAGATCCTCGACGCAGCCGTGCGCGAAGGCGCGGACGTGGTCGGCGGGATCGACCCGACGACGCTCGACGGCGATGCGGACGGCCAGCTCGACATCGTGTTCGGCATCGCCGAGAAGCGTGGCGCGAAGATCGACATCCACCTGCACGAGCCCGGTGAAACGGGCATCGCGCAGCTGCTGCGGATCGCGGCGCGCACGCGCGCGGCGGGGCTCGGCGGCCGCGTGAACGTGAGCCACGCGTACGCGCTCGGCCAGGTGAGCGATGACGACGTGCAGCGCACCGCGGCGGCACTGGCTGAAGCCGGCGTGTCGATCCTGACGAATGCGCCGGGCGACTGCGCGTTTCCGCCGGTGCAAGCGCTGTGCGATGCGGGCGTGCACGTGTTCGCGGGCAACGACAATATCCGCGACGCATGGTGGCCGTACGGCAACGGCGACATGCTGCAGCGCGCGATGATGGTCGGCTATCGATCGGGCTTCTACACCGACGAAGCACTCGGCATCGCGCTGGACATGGCGACGCACGCCGGCGCGCGCGTGATCGGCAAGGATAACTATGGAATCTCGGTCGGCTGCGATGCGACGTTCGTCGCGGTGCGTGCGCCGAATGCGGCGGCGGCCGTCGCGGGCGTGCCGGCCGAGCGCTGGGTGTTCCGTCGCGGCGAAAGCGACACGGGTGCGCCGTTCGCCCCCGCGCTGCGCTTCACGCGCTGACCGACCTGACCGGCGACACGGCACTTGCCGTGCCCCTTTCGCACAGACTGACCGCACTGACCGACCACACCGGAACCGACATGACGAACCTGCTGATCCGCAACGTCCGCCCGAGCGCCGACGCCGCGCTCGACATCCTGATCGAAGGCGATCGCATCGCGCGCATCGGCCCGTCGCTCGACGCGCCCGCCGGCTGCGCGATCGAGGACGGCGAGGGCGCGCTTGCACTGCCCGGCCTCGTCGAAGGCCACACGCACCTCGACAAGACGCACTGGGGGATGCCGTGGTATCGCAACCAGGTCGGGCCTCGCCTCGTCGACCGGATCGAGAACGAACGCCACTATCGCGCGACGAGCGGCCATGACGCCGGCGCCGCGTCGCTCGCACTGGCGCGCGCGTTCCTCGCGGCCGGCACGACGCGCATCCGCACGCACGTCGACATCGATACCGAAGCCGGGCTGCGGCATCTGCACGGCGTGCTCGCGACGCGCGAGACGCTGCGCGGGCAGGTCGAGATCCAGATCGTCGCGTTTCCGCAATCGGGCGTGCTCAAGCGGCCGGGCACCGACGCACTGCTGTCCGAAGCCCTTGCCGCCGGTGCCGATCTGCTCGGCGGGCTCGACCCGTGCGCGATCGAAGGCGATCCGGTCGAGGCGGTGGACGTGCTGTTCGCGATCGCCGAGCGCCACGGCCGCGGGCTCGACCTTCATCTGCACGAGCGCGGATCGATGGGCGCGTACTCGCTCGACCTGATCCTGCAGCGCACAGCCGCGCACGGCATGCAGGGCAAGGTGACGATCAGCCACGGGTTCTGTCTCGGCGACATCGCCGAACGCGAGCGCGATGCGTTGCTCGCGCGGATGGCCGAACTCGGCGTGGGGCTCGTCACGACGGCGCCGGCGGCGGTGCCCGTGCCGCCGGTGGCCGCGTGCCGCGCGGCGGGCGTGACGGTCATCGGCGGCAACGACGGCGTGCGCGACACGTGGACGCCGTACGGGTCGCCCGACATGCTCGAACGCGCGATGCTGATCGGCATGCGCAACGATTTCCGCCGTGACGATGCGCTCGAAATCGCGCTCGACTGCGTGACGCACGGCGCGGCGCGAGGTTGCGGCTTCGACGCTTACGGGCTGCAGCCGGGCAGCCGCGCGGACGTCGTGCTCGTCGACGCGCTGACGTTCGCCGAGGCTGTCGTCGCGCGGCCGGTGCGGCGGTTCGTCGTGTCGTCGGGGAAGATCGTTGCGCGTAACGGTGCGCTGGTCTGAGTGAAGCGTGAGCACAGCGTCGCCCCGGTATGATCCGGTTTTCAGCGGGATTTCCCGGGAGACGACGATGCGATGCACGACAGCGGCACGAGCCGCACGATGGATGGCGGCGGCCCTGTTCGCCGTGAGCACCGCGCATGCGGTGGCGGCCGGCCCGACGGACGCGCAGCAGGAATCCAACCGGCGGACGGTGCTCGCGTTCTACGAAAAAGGCCTGAACGAGAAGGATGCGGACGCTGCGCTCGCATACGTCGGCGATCGCTACGTGCAGCACAACCCGAACGCGGCTGACGGCCGCGACGGCTTCCGCAAGTTCGTTGCATTCCTGCGCGACAAATATCCGCAGTCGCACAGCGAGATCAAGCGTTCGTTCGTCGACGGCGACTACGTGATCCTGCACGTGCACGCGGTGCGCGAACCCGGCACGCGCGGCAGCGCGATCATGGACATCTTCAAGCTCGAGAACGGCAAGATCGTCGAGCATTGGGACGTCAATCAACCCGTGCCCGAGCAGGCCGCGAACGGCAACACGATGTTCTGACACGTACTGGGCGCGCGGGCGTTTCCACGCGCCCGCGATTTCGTCGCATCGGCCGTGCCTGCGGCGGCGCGGCGTCCTTCACATTGCCGCCGCATCCTGCCTGCTTGCTACTCCTCGAGCTCCAGCATCGTCGCGAGTGCCTTCGTCAGCTCGCTGACCATCGGGTCGGCCGTCGGCCGATGCAGGATCGCGATGTCCATGTGCTCGATCGGCGCGAAACCCTGCTTCGCGGTCAGCACGACGTGCTCGTCCGTCACCACGCGCGCCGGGAGCACGCTGATGCCGAGCCCGTCCGCCACGGCGGCCTGGATGCCGCTCAGGCTCGACGTCGTGAAGCTGATCCGCCAGCGGCGGCCGCGCTCCTCGATCGCCTTGATCATGTCGTCGCGATAGAGCCCGCGCGGCGGGAATACGACGATCGGCACCGGGTCGAGATCGATCGTCGGATGCTTCGCGCTGTCGATCCAGCGCAGCTTCTCGGGCCAGCGCACGACGGCTTCGCGGCTGTCGCGCCGCTGCTTGATCAGCACGAGGTCGAGCTCGCCGCGGTCGTACGCGGCGCTGATGTCGCGGCTCAGCCCGCACATCACTTCGAGCTTCACCTGCGGATGCGCGCGCTTGAACGCCGCGAGCGCATGCGTCGTGCGGCCCGCCGCGAAATCGTCGGGCACGCCGAGCCGGATCGTCAGCGCGACCGTGGCGCCCGACAGTGCTTCCAGCATCTCGTCGTTCAGCGCGATCATGCGCCGCGCATAGCTGAGCACCGTCACGCCCGCGTCGGTCGGCCGCACGTCGCGCGTGCCGCGGTCGAGCAGGCGGTGCCCGGCGATTTCCTCGAGCCGGCGCACCTTCTGGCTGACCGTCGACTGCGTCGAATGCAGCCGCGCGGACGCGGTCGTGAAGCTGCCGCAATCGGCGACCATCACGAGCGCGCGCAGCAGGTCGAGGTCGAACAGGGGTCTATTCATTTCTGCACTTCGGCGGATTCGAACATTTCATTTTCAAATGCGTGCGACGACTTTTAACATGGCCGGACGCCGCGGGCAATCGCGGTTTCGCCGGATCCGGCGCGGCGTCGCGCCACACCGCCAGGACGTCTGACGCATTGCATCGGCCGCGCTTCGGTGCGCGCGGCACGCAAGGAGGAAACGGGATGTTTTTCAAGCGGATCGCGATCATCGGCTCGTTTGCGTTGACCACGCTCACGTCCGCGGTGGCCGCCGCCGACGGCGGCGCGCTCGAAGGCCGGCTGCGCAGCGCGGCCGATCGCGGCGATGCGGGCGAAGTGCGCACGCTGCTCGAGCGCGGCGCGCAGATCGATTCACGTGACGGGCAGGGCCGCACGGCGCTCTTGATCGCGACGCACGGCAATCATGTCGATGCGGCGCGCGTGCTGATCGACGCGGGCGCGGACGTCAACGCGAAGGATGCGCTCCAGGACAGCCCGTACCTGTATGCCGGTGCGCGCGGCTATCTCGGCATCCTGCAGATGACGCTCGCGCATGGCGCCGACCTGCGCAGCACGAACCGGTATCGCGGCACCGCGCTGATTCCGGCGGCGGAGCGCGGCCATGTGGATACGGTGCGCACGTTGATCGATGTGGGGGTGAACATCGACCATGTAAACCGGCTCGGCTGGACCGCGCTGCTGGAGGCGATCATGCTCGGCGACGGCAGCGAGCGGTATGTGCGGATCGTACAGCTGCTCGTGGACGGGCACGCGAACGTCAATCTGGCGGATTCCAACGGCGAGACGCCTCTGCAGCATGCGCGGCAGCGCGGGTATGGGGCGATCGAGCGGGTGCTGGCGGCGGCGGGGGCGCGGTAGGGGTCATCGGCGGCGTGATTTTTGTTCGGGCGTGCCGCCGGGAAGCTTCTGCAGGAATGCTTCGGCCAGTTCGACGCAATAGTCGAACGACGGCGTGTAGCCGAGTGTCCGGATGTCGTCGAAGCGTGGCTGTACGAACGCACGATGCTCCTTGAGCAAACGCAGAAACGTATCGCGATGCCGGACGAGGAATGCACCGGCTCCCATCAGGTTCTCTGGTTCCCGCTCGATGACCAGGCACAGATCGAACAGGTCCCGCGCGGTCGGTCGATCGCCACGGTGCCACATTTTCTTGGCGACGATCTCCGCGGAAGTCTCGACCTTGACGACGTGATCCATCAGTGTCCATTCGTCGTAGCCGGGAGCCGTCAGATTCCGGGAGACCACGAAATCGACTTCGCCGTCTGGCAGCACGAGCTTCACGAACCCGGCGTGTTCCTCGTAGTTTGTCGTGATGTCGGATGCGGCGTCGCTGATGCGGGGATTCACGTACCCGAGATACTGCGGATCGGGTACGAAGATGTCGACATCCTTGCTGACGCGATGGCCGTGGCGCAGCATCAGGACCGTGCCACCACCAAAAGTCCAGAACGGATTCGACGTGCCGTGCTTCCGTATCTCGTCGACCAGCGTCAGCGCGTGACGGAAAAGACCTTGCCATGGGCCGTCAGGCAAGGGGGATGGTGCAGTCATGCCCATACCTCCCGGTACAGATGAAGATCCTTCGACCATGCGGCAAGGTTTTTCCAGATGGCCCGAAGCGGGGTGCCCGAGCGCTCGGAGGCTTCCTCGGCCGCCTTTACCACGACAGGCAGCGGCACCTCGTCGAGGATGACGGAGAACTGCGATTCGTATCCGTCCGGAATCCGTCCGGTAGCAAGCGCATCGGCTAACAGTCGTTCGGTCAATTCACCCTGATAGCTAACGTTTGAACTCACGACGGCCTTGTAGAGACCGTTTTGCGGCTGCCGCGGTAGCGCCAGGAGTTCAATGCCGAGCACGCTGAGCAACGGGATCAGCTTGTTGATGCCGAGATCCTTGACCTTGCCGGTTTCGAGCTGGTTCACGGTGAGGCGAGACAAGCCGGCGAGCTTTGCAAGTTGGGCCTGCGTGAGGTCGAGTTCCGCCCGCCGTTTCGCGACGGCTTGACCAATTTCATAGAGTTGCATGGCGACCTCCCGGCAGGGTACAGCGATCTAGAATGTAAGGTATATCTTACATCTCGGGATAAGCTTTCGTCCTTGGAAAATTCCATCGTGGTATAGGGCGTATCGCCCGTAACGTTGGAAAAATATGGGCCGAGACCCTGCTGCGATCGCCAGTATAGACATCGTCATCCCACAGATATCCGGAAAAACATGTCCTGTGGCGAGCGTGAGTCGCGCAGGGTAAGCACCTCAAAAAGGCCAGAAAAACCCCACCAGACAGTCATTCTGCAAGTGCCGCCCCATTTCTTCTTTCCCGATTCAAGCCTCCACCCACCCTCAATCCACCCCACCCCCGGTTCCCCCGCTTGCGCTCAAAAATCTAGCGGTCTAGACTGCATCTCAGTTTCATCGAAGTCCCTGTCTTTCGCGCACCGCGTCGGGCGTTCCGGCGCGCCGCTCCCCACCGGACGCCGGCGCTTGCCCGCCGCGTCGAGACTCTCAAGGACATGCCATGAACCGCACTGCAAAGCTCCTCGTTACCGCGCTGGCGTTCGCGCCGCTCGTGTCGTTCGCGCAGGACGCGTCGACGATCCGCTGGGGCATCGACCCCACGTATCCGCCGTTCGAGGCGAAGCAGCCGGACGGCTCGCTCGCCGGCTTCGACATCGACCTGCGCAATGCGATTTGCGAGCAGCTGCATGCGAAGTGCGTGTGGGTCGAGCAGGGCTTCGACGGGATGATTCCGGCGCTGCGCGCGCGCAAGTTCGACGTGATCATGTCCGCGATGACGGCTACCGACGAGCGCCTCAAGCAGATCGACTTCTCGAACAAGCTGTATGCGTCGCCGGGCGCGCTCGTCGCGCCGGTCGGCTCGACGCTGCTGCCGACCGCCGCGTCGCTCGCGGGCAAGCGCATCGGGATCGACCAGGGCACGACGCAGGAGGCGTACGCGAAGGCCGAATGGGCGACCAAGGGCGTGACGATCGTCTCGTACCAGAACCAGGACCAGGTGTACCAGGATCTCGTCAACGGCCGCCTCGACGCGACCTTCCAGGACAAGACGCAGGCCGGCTACTCGTTCCTGAAGACGCCGCGCGGCAAGGGCTACGCGTTCGCCGGCCCCGACGTGACCGACGTGCGGATCACCGGCTACGGCGTCGCGATGGGCGTGCGCAAGGGCGACGAAGCGATGAAGAAGCGGCTGAACGACGCGATCGTCGCGATCCGCGCGAACGGCACGTACCAGAAGATCGCCGCGAAATATTTCGACTTCGACATCTACGGCGCGAAGCAACAGCTGACTTCCGCACCGTGATTCCGTGATTCATTCCATCGACAGGCACACCATGACGAGTATCCAGGATCGCGTCGCGCAAGCCGTGACACCCGAACTGATCGCCGCGTTCCGCGAAGAAGGGGCGGTCTGCATCAAGGGCATCTTCTCGCCCGACGAAGTTGCCGCGCTGCGCGCCGGCATCGACACGAATCTCGCGCAGCCCAGCGAGCGCGCGAAAGTCGCGAGCCGGCCCGACGATCCGGGCTGGTTCTTCGAGGATTTCTGCAACTGGCAGCACAACGACGCGTATCGCGACTTCATCGTGCGCTCGCCGGCGCCGTCGGTCGCCGCCGCGCTGATGGGCTCCGAGCACGTGCGGCTGCATCACGACCACCTGCTCGTGAAGGAGCCCGGCACGCGGCAGCGCACGCCGTGGCACCAGGACCAGCCGTACTACAACATCGAGGGCGACGACAACGTCAGCATGTGGATCCCGGTCGATCCGGTGCCGCTCGAATCGACGCTGGAATTCGTCGCGGGCTCGCATCTCGGGCCGTGGCTGATGCCGCGCACGTTCATGGACAAGGAGGCGAAATGGTTCCCGGAAGGCAGCCTGGCTGACTTGCCCGACATCGAAGGCGATCGCGCGGCCTTCCCGATTCGCCACTGGGCGCTCGAGCCCGGCGACATGGTGTGCTTCCGGATGCTCACGCTGCATGCGTCGGGCGGGACGCAGAATCGCCGTCGCGCGTTCTCGATCCGCTTCGTCGGCGACGATATCCGTCACGCGCCGCGCCGCTGGAAGACGTCGCCTGATTTCCCCGGGCTCGCGGAGCAACTGCCCGACGGCGCGCCGCTCGATCACCCGCTGTTTCCGGTCGTGTGGTCGCGTGGCGCGGGGCAGGCCGGCGCGATCTGACGGCCCTATGCAACGAGCAAGGCGGCCGTTTCGTGGCGAAGCGGCCGCCTTGCGCTTTCATGCGCAGGGTGTAACGAAGGATCAGGTCGGGTGGCGTCCGGCGCCCGGCTTGAAGCGCGAACCGAGCCGGTAGCGGTTGCCCGGATGCAGGAAGTGCACGAACGTGACGGGCAGCCCGTTCGTCCAGGTGCGGCGCGTGAGCGTGAGGCACGGCTCATCGGCGCGCATGTCGAGCAGCCGCGCCTGTTCGCCGGTAGGCAGCGACGCATCGACCACGTGCTCGATCTCCAGTTCGTCGTGCGACACGTTGTTGAACAGGTACTCGGACGGCGGTTCGACCTGGAAATCCTGGTCGATGAAGCCGGGCGCGGCGGCCGGGTTCACGTAGCGATCCTCGAGCTGGATCGGTCGGCCGTTTTCCTCGTGCACGCACACCACGTGAAACACCGGCGTGTTGACCGGCAGGCCGAACGCGGCCGCGACGTCGAACGATGCGGGTTCGCTCGACCGGCTCAGCACGCGGCAGCGATATTCGTGTCCGCGTGCGCGGATTTCGTCGCGGATGTGCGCGATCATCAGCAGGTTCGACTGCGGCTTCACCTCGGCGACGAAAGTGCCGACGCCCGCGATGCGCTTCAGCACGCCTTCCTCGGTCAGCTCGCGTAGCGCGCGGTTGACCGTCATGCGTGCGACGCTGAACTGGGCGGCGAGATCGAGCTCGGACGGAATGCGGTCCCCGGGGCGCCAGTCGCCCGATTCGACGTTCTGGCGAACGAGCGTCTTGATCTGCTGGAACGGTGCGGTGGCCTTCGTGACCATCGGGGATCCTTGCGCGAAGAGGTAACGATGCTAGTCGTCGTGACTGACGACGACCAGGATCTCCGCCTGCGCGGCGCCGAGGCTGCGCGTGCGGTGCGGGATGAGTGCGTTGAAATAGACTGAATCGCCGGTCTTGAGTTGCACCGTCTCGTTCGGAAATTCGATTTCGACGCGCCCCTTGTGCACGAACAGGAATTCCTCGCCTTCGTGCTCGCGGAACGTTGACGCGACGAATTCGTGCGGCGGATGCACGACGAACGGCAGCATCTTCTTCGGCGCGACGCCGGCCGCGATGCTTTCGAAGCGGTGCGCCTGGCTGTCGGCCGCCGCGCCCATCGCCGTGCGCTCGCCGGCGCGCGTGACCGTGATCAGCTCGCGGTTGTGACTCTCCGAGAACAACTGCTCGACGTCGACATTCAGTGCCTTCGACAGCTTCAGCGCGACCGCGATCGACGGCACGCTCAGGCCGCGCTCGACTTTCGACAGGTAGCTCTTGGTGAGGCCCGTCTCGTCGGCCAGCACATCGAGCGTCCAGCCCTTCTGTTTTCTGAGCAGCTTCAGGCGAATCGTCATGGGGCGCCAGGTGTCCTTCGAAAAACCGATTGTAACGCATGACACAGAGTGTCCTGTGGTGTATCGTGTGTCATGTGTTCCGGGAAAAGCGGCTGCGGACGGCGCGGCCGACCCGATCCATTCAGGAGGTGAACATGGCGGAAACGCTGAATCTGACGAAGGAGGCGCTGGTCGCGCTGGCGGAGCGGCGTCTCGACAACGAGGTGGGCGACAGCGGCTGGTCCGCGCGGCAGAAGCTCGCGCTCACGTGCCGGATCCTGTTCGACGCCGGTCACGACTCGGGCCTGGCCGGGCAGATCACCTGCCGCGCGGGCGACGCCGGCACGTACTACACGCAGCGGCTCGGGCTCGGTTTCGACGAGATCTCGGCCGCGAATCTGCTGCGCGTCAACGAGGATCTCGACGTCGTCGACGGCGAAGGCATCCCGAATCCGGCCAACCGGTTCCATACGTGGATCTACCGCGAGCGCCCGGACGTGAACTGCATCATCCATACGCATCCGGCGCATGTCGCGGCGCTGTCGATGCTCGAGCAGCCGCTCGTCGTGTCGCACATGGATACCTGCCCGCTGTACGACGATTGCGCGTTCCTGAAGGACTGGCCCGGCGTGCCGGTCGGCAACGAGGAGGGCGAGATCATCTCGAAGGCGCTCGGCGGCAAGCGCGCGATTCTGCTGTCGCATCACGGCCAGCTCGTGGTCGGCAAGACGATCGAGGAGGCGTGCATCCTCGCGCTGCTGATCGAGCGGGCCGCAAAGCTGCAGCTGCTCGCGATGTCGGCCGGCGAGATCAAGCCGGTGCCGGCGGCGCTGGCGCGCGAAGCGCACGACTGGATTTCGAAGCCGAAGCGCGATGCGGTGACGTTCGACTACTACGCGCGCCGGGCATTGCGCACGCACCAGGACTGCGTTGCATGAGCGGGCGATTCGTCGCCGCCGTGTCCGACCATCACTGAGGAATACCTATCGTGTCCATCTTGCTGAAAGGCATCATTGCCTATCCGGTTACGCCGTTCACCGTTGACGGTGACATCGACCTGAAAACGCTCGACGCGCTGATCGAGCGCCTGATCGCCGACGGCGTCCACGCGATCGCGCCGCTGGGCAGTACCGGCGAAAGCGCGTACCTGTCCGACGCCGAATGGGAGGCGGTCGCCACCGCGTCGATTCGCGCAGTGCGCCGGCGCGTGCCGACCGTCGTCGGCATTTCCGATCTCACCACAGCGGGCGCGGTGCGCCGCGCGCGCTTCGCCGAACAGGCCGGCGCCGATGCGGTGATGGTGCTGCCGGTGTCGTACTGGAAGCTCGGCAACGACGAGATCGTCGCGCACTATCGCGCGATCGGCGACGCCATCGGCATCCCGATCATGCTGTACAACAACCCGGCGACGAGCGGCGTCGACATGTCGCCCGACCTGATCGCGACGATCTGCCGGACCGTCGAAAACGTGACGATGGTGAAGGAGAGCACCGGCGACATCGGGCGGATGCACCGGCTCGCACAGCTGAGCGACGGCGCGATCCCGTTCTACAACGGCAGCAATCCGATGGCGCTCGCCGCGCTTGCAGCGGGCGCGGCCGGATGGTGCACGGCCGCGCCGAACCTGAATGCGGCGTTGCCGCTGGCGCTGTTCGACGCGATGCGCGTGGGCGACCTGGCGCGCGCGCGGACGGTCTTTCATGCGCAGCTGCCGCTGCTGCAGTTCATCGTCAACGGCGGGTTGCCGGTGACCGTGAAGGCCGGGCTGCGCCTGCGCGGCTTCGATGCCGGCGAACCGAGGAAGCCGCTGATGCCGCTCGGCGACGCGCGCACGCGCGAACTAGAACGCCTGCTCGCGGCACTGCCGGACGGTGTGACGACATGAGCGATGCGGCACGGCCGGCGATCTCGGCCGCCATCGGCGCGGTGCGGGTCGGCAAGCGCCGGCCGCTGGCCGGCACGCCGCACGCCAGCGCGATCGACAAGCAGGCGGTCGGCTCCCGTCTGTGGCTGGGCACGCTCGGCTTCGCCGGCGATGAGCAGGGCGATGCACGGCATCACGGCGGCCCCGACAAGGCCGTTCACCACTACGCGCACGATCACTATGCGTGGTGGTCGGCGCAGATCGGCGCGCGCGACGTGCTCGCGCAACCGGGCGCGTTCGGCGAGAACCTGTCGACGCACGGCGTGACCGAGCACGACGTGTGTCTCGGCGACGAGTTCACGCTGGGCGGCGCCGTGCTTCAGGTGTCGCAGTCGCGGCAGCCGTGCTGGAAGCTCAACGCACGTTTCGATCATCCGCGGATGGCCGCGCTCGTGCAGCAAAGCGGCCGAACCGGCTGGTACTACCGTGTGCTGCAGGAGGGGTGGGTGACGACGGGCGACGTGCTCGCGCTGCATCGGCGCGACTATCCGCAATGGTCGCTGTCTAGCGTGCTCGACGTGCTGTACCGGCGCACGCTCGACATGACCGCGCTCGATGCGCTGTGCGACGTGCCGATACTGCCGCCCGGCTGGCGCAAGATGCTCGAAAAGCGCCGGACGGAGCGGCAGGTAGAAGACTGGACGAAGCGGCTCGAAGGGCGATGACGGGCCGCGTGGCCGCGTGACTCAGTGGCTCGGCAGTTCTCGCACGTCGGTGGTCGGCACCGAGCCGAACGCGTCGCTCAGCGCATAGCCGATCAATTGTCGCGCGGCTGCCTCGGGCGTCGCGAGCACGCCGCTTGACTTCAACTGGTCGAATTTCTCGCGCATCGGGAAATTGTCTTCGCTGGTCGAGCGGATCGTTGCCTGCATGCCCGTATCGACGACACCCGGCGCGACGCTGCAGATCCGCAGCGCACGGTTCGCGTCGAGCGCGACCGCGCGCGCATGGTGATCGAGCGCGGCCTTGGTCGCGCAGTAGATGCTCCAGCCCGCGTAAGCGTTGCGTGCCGCGCCGCTCGACACGTGCAGGATCCGGCATTCGGTCGTGGCCGATACCGCCTGTGCAAGCGCGGCCGACAGCATCAGCGGCGCCGCGACGTTCACGCCGACCGCGCGCGCGACGATCGCCGGGTCTTGCGCGGCGAGCGGGCCGATCGGATCGACGATGCCTGCGTTGTTGAACAGCAGCACGATCGACGCGCCGTCGACGAAGCGGCGCAGCGTGTCGTCCGCCAGCCAGGCCGCGACGGCCGGCGTGTCGGACAGGTCGAGTTCGATTTCGGCGAAACGGTCGCCGGCTTGCGACGCGAGCGTCGGATGACGGCTGCGCGACACGCCGAGCACGGCGACGCCTTCCAGCAGCAGTTGTTCGGCGAGCGACGCGCCGAGGCCGCGCGTGTGTCCGGTGACGATGGCGCGCACGTGCGGTGCGGAAGAGGATGCGGTCATGGCGGTGAACGGGTCGAAGGGGTGAACGGGATGAGCGGCGTCGACGAACGGTGCGCATGCGCGGCGGCATGGCGTGCGGGACGGGCGATGCGTGGCTGGCGTGCGAAGGCGGTCGTGCTGCGCTGCGGACGTCGGGGTGACGCATATCGTAGCGCCCGCATGCGCGTCGCGCAAACGCCGCCGTGCGGCGCGCATCCATTGCCGTACGGCACCGGCCGGCCGATACGTTGGACGAAAGCCTGCTGCGGCAAGTGCGCGCGCCGGCACGTCGCGCGGCGCCGGGCCACGCGACGCGAGCTATCATATGGCTCGCCCGTGCGCGATGCCGGACGGGCCGCGACCGTTTCCCTTCACTGCTGCATGCTGCGACGCCACCCATGAACACCACGCCGGATACGCCCACGCCACGCGCCCTTCGCGAACTCACGCCCCTCGAGGCCCGCATTCTCGGTGTGCTCGTGGAGAAACAGCACACGGTGCCGGACACCTATCCGCTGTCACTGAATGCGCTGACCGCGGGCTGCAACCAGAAAACCGCGCGCTCGCCGGTGATGAACGTCAGCGAGGATGAAGTCACGACCGCGCTCGACGGGCTGAAGCACCTGAGCATCGTGATGGAAGGCAGCAGCAGTCGCGTGCCGCGTTTCGAGCACAACATGAACCGCGTGCTCGGCATCCCGAGCCAGGCGATCGCGCTGCTGACGATCCTGTTGCTGCGCGGCCCGCAGACGGCCGCCGAGCTGCGCCTGAACAGCGCACGCCTGCACGGTTTCGCGGATATCTCGTCGGTCGAGGCGTTCCTCGACGAACTCGCGGCGCGTGCGCAGCCGCTCGTCGTCCGGCTGCCGCGTGCGGCGGGCGCGCGCGAGAACCGCTGGATGCACCTGATGTGCGGCGAAGTGAACCTGGCCGACTTCGCGAGCGCGGATGCCGGTGGCGCCGATTCCGTGCCGCCTTCGGAATTCGAAGCGCTGAAGGCCGAACAGAAGCGCCTCGCGGATGACGTGGCGCGGCTGAATGCGCTGGTTCTGCGCATGGCCGGCGAGCTGGGCATCGACGTCGACGCGCAAGGCGACGCGTCCTGACATCAGCGGCTGCGGTGCGTGTGCATTGCCCGGCCCCGTCGCCAGGCGGCCGGGCCGGTGTGCGATGCGGATACCGCCATGCACCGCCGCGTTACTTCAGCTTGACGCCCGGTACGAGATAGCGCGAACCGCCCGGTTTCAGGATCGGTGCGAGCGCCGCAAATGGCGCATCGAGTTGCGGCCCGAGACAGGCACCCATTGCGTGCCCGATGCCGGAGACGCTGAACGACAGCTTGCCGGGCGCATCGAGTTCGAACGCCAGATACTTCGGGAACACATCGGCACACGCCATCGAATCGCCGTCGCCATCCGTCGGGTGAGCGCCGGATTCGGCTTTGCCGCGCAACCGCGTAATGAAACTTGCGAGCGCGGGGCTCGTTGCCGGGTCACCATTCTTGCCTGCCGTCGTCGCGTCGATCACGCGATTCCAGTCGAGGTACGCGCCACGCAGCAGGTCGAACGTGACCGGATCGTAGTGATTGTTCGGATGGGCGCCGCCGCAGTATGTACTGCCCGATTCCACGATGCCGAGTACCGCAGGCGACAGCCACGTGACCGTCACCTGTTCGTCGTCGTAGCCGCCGAGCGAACCGGCAGCCGGCCCGTCGTCGGAATAGCGGGTCGACGCGCATTCGAGCGCAGCGAGATTCATCTGCCAGTGCTGCTGCTCGAGCAGGCGGTTGACTCGGCTCATGACCGCAGGATCGGGATGGCGGCGCAGGCGCGGATACATGAGCTTCGTGCGCGGGTCGCGCCACATCCGGTACGCGACGGTGCCGTCTCCGATCTCGGGGCCGGCCGGCTGCGCGTGCCCGGTGAGCTTCAGCGTCGCATAAGGTGCCTGCCGCATGTCGATGGCCGCGCTGCTTGCGATACCGCTGCCGACGCCGCCGGCGATGCTGTTGGTGATCGCTTCGACGGCGCCGGGCGCGACTGCGTCGGGATCGTATTCGGCGACGCGGCGCAACGCGAAGGCACGTGACTTGCCGGAACGCGCATCGGTCCAGCGGCCGCGATAGCCGGCTTTGTCCCGCGTGCCCTGCCAGGTGGCCGCGGCATGATCGAAATCGGCTTGCTCGCGGTATCCCAATGGACTACGGGCATCGTCCGGCAACTGCGTTCGCACGAGCGGCTCGACCAATTGCGCTGGCATGCCGTGCAGCGGAATATCGACACCGTGCTGCGCGTAGAAGTAGCGGCCCGAGATCGAGCCGTCCGCAGCCGGGCGATCGTCGAGTTCCATCACGACGGCGCCGGCGCCTTGCAGCGTTCCTTCGTAGACCGTGCGCGGTGCGGCATTCGCGAAGCCCGCGTGCAGCGCGACCAGCGCCCACGCCATCCGGATCAGCGGGCGCATCACCAGCGGCACCCGGTTTGTTCGGTGGCGTCGACATCCGGCGCGCGGCTGAACGCGGTCTTCTTGCCGGTGCGCGCGCTGGTATAGGTCATCGAATAGATCATCGCGCCCTGCGACATCATCTCGTAGCGCCCGTTGATCCTGCCGTCGACCATTTCGACCCAGGTCGTCGTGAACTGGTGCGGGCGACCCTCGGCGAGCACTTCTTCGTCCACGTGCTCGACCACCAGCGGCAGGGCTGTTTTCGCCCTCGCATAGCGGACCATGCCTCCCGACCAGTCGACGGCGTCGTCGTAATAGGTGCGCATCTCGAAGCGTACGGGTTTATCGCCGTCCGATTTGAAGCAGTACACCTCGGTGGAGACCTTGGCGAACGCGGGCAGCGCCGCGCAGAGCAGCAGGACGGAAAATGTTTTCTTCATGATGGGCCGGTGAAGGATGAAGTGCGGCATCAACCGAGCACGATCCGCGAAGCGCCCGCATCGACGAGCCGGAACAGCAGATCCTCGACGGCCGTCTCGGGCGCGGAGCCGAGATCCGCATTGACGCGCCACCCCTGCTCCGTGCGAACCGGTTCCGACAGGTAGTGAACGATCCCGTGCAGGCCATCTTCGGACGGCGTGTTTTCGTCGTCGACATCGAACCACGCGAAGAACCACGTCTTGAACGCATCGACCGCGGCGCTTTCGTCGAGACCGTCGGCCTCGATCGCGGCCCAATCCCACACGAACGGGCGAATCGACACGGCCGCCGTTTCGAGGTCGAATGCCAACGGCTCGAACTCCAGCTGCGTGGCGGAGTCGACCATCGCCGGCTGGCCGGCCGATTCGCCTTCGGTCGCGATGATGTCGGCCCGGCACGGCAACGCGAGCGGCCCTTCGGTGGCGAGCGTGCCGTCGGCGCGCCGGTAGGCCGGTTCGACGATCACGGCCGGTTGCGCAGCCGCTTTCGCGAGCAGGTCGGCATACGGTTGGCGGATGGCGCGGAGCAGTTCGGAGACGGTCATCGTGGCGTGTCGGTTGGGCAGGAAACGATCGGTCAAAGACAAGTGGTGGACGGTGCGGCCGGCATCGCACGACGCGGCCTTCGGTACCGGACAGCCGTGATCGTACGGCACTTCCTCAAAACACGGACAGTCGGCCGAATGGCCGGAGCGCCCCGCATCTCGCCGAGTCGGTTTTAGACGTTTACCTTCAAACAATCGAAAACGCCCATCGAGCGTGTGCGCGTTGTGCTTCAATTCATCCGGTTTGTACTCCTACTAAAACTGCGGATTCGGAACAGCCCGGATTAATCATTCACAGGAGACAGTCGATGGCTCGGAAACGGTTTTGAAGCGGCACACGCGATGGTCTGCAACACCGCGAACTTCCTTCGATGAAAGCAGGTTATCCCAGGGGCCCCAACCATGTCCTCCAGACGTTTCATGATGGCCGCGGCGGCCGTGTCCGCCGCGCTGGCCATCGCCGCACCGCCGGCCAGCGCCGCCGCGCCGACCGTGTCCGACCCGTTCTACACGTACACCGGCACCACGCCATTGGCATCGATTCCACCGGGCACGGTGCTCAAGACGCGCAATGTCACCTATCACGTGGCCGGCATTCCCACTGCGCTCACCGCGCAGCAGTTGCTGTATCGCACCAATAACGAACTGAACCAGCCGGTCGTCAACGTGACGTCGGTGATCCGGAGCCAGGTCAGCAACGGCCGGGCCATCTCGTACCAGTCGGCCTACGATTCGCTGAACCCGTACGACGAGCCGTCGCAGGTGATCGCCGGTGACCGCGACGTCACGAAGGTCATCAACATCGGCACGTTGCTGTACAGCGCGGAATCGATTCCGCTGTCGACGCTGCTGCTGCTGGGCTACAACGTCATCGTGCCCGATACGGAAGGCCAGACCGCCAACTTTGCTGCCGGCCCCGAATACGGGATGACGACGCTCGATTCGATTCGCGCCGCGCTCAATACGCCGTCCACGGGCCTGAATCCGTCGAGCAAGGTCGCGATGATCGGCTATTCCGGCGGCGCGATCGCGACCAACTGGGCCGCGCAGCTCGCACCGAGCTATGCACCCGAGATCAACAAGCAGCTCGTCGGCGCGGCGGAAGGCGGCGTGCTGGTCGATCCCGCGCACAACCTGCGTTACGTCGACGGCAGCATCGTCTGGGGCGGCGTGGCCGCGGCCGCGCTGGCCGGGCTGTCGCGCGGCTACGGCTTCGACCTGACGCCGTATCTCAGCGATACCGGCGTCGCCGTGTTCAAGGACATCCAGAGCCAGTCGCTCGCGTACATCCTGCCGAGGTACACGGGGCTGCGTTGGGGCACGCTGTTCAAGCCGCAATACGCGAACGACATCAACAGCATTCCCGTGTACGTGACGTATGCGAACAAGGTGAATGCCGGGCTGGCCGCATCGCCGACGATCCCGATGTTCATCGGCCAGGGCACGGCGGGCGCGCTCGACGGCACGTTCAGCACTCAGGTGGGCGACGGCGTGATGCTCGCGTACGACGTGCGCGCGCTGGCGCAGAAGTTCTGCGCCAGCGGCACGCCGGTTACGTACAACGAATATCCGCTCGAGCATGCGGGTGCGATCGTGCCGTGGGTGGCCGGCATGCTGCCGTGGCTCTACGACCGCTTCAACGGGAAAGCCGCGCCGAGCAATTGCTGGCTGACGTCGCTGCTGCCGAGCAATTCGCTGGCGCCCGAGACGCTGCACTAGCCGCAACGCCGCGCGTGATGCGGCGCATGGCAGGGCGACCCTTCGCGGGTCGCCTTTTTTCTTTTCGCCTTTTGATCTCCGTCGCGCTGCGGCTATGCCGCCGCGCCCGCACCCCCGCCGCAATCCGCCGCCGTCCCGCCCGGGTGCCATAATCGAGCCTGCCCATCATTACAGACGTCCCCCGGAGAATCACCATGCAGAACCTCGACAATCCTTCCCACGATCGCGAGGTAGGCAGCGCCGACGCGACGCAGGACACCACGCGCATCGACGACGTCCGCATCGGCGCCGTGCGCCCGCTGATTTCACCGGCGCTGCTGCTGGACGAACTGCCGGTGCCGGCCGCCACGCAGACGCTCGTCGAGGATACGCGCCGCGCGATCGGCGACATCCTGCACGGCCGTGACGACCGGCTGCTGCTCGTCGTCGGCCCGTGTTCGATCCACGATCACGACCAGGCGCTCGATTACGCGCGCCGCCTGAAGATCGCCGCCGATGCGCTGAAGGACGACCTGCTGATCACGATGCGCGTCTACTTCGAGAAGCCGCGCACGACGGTCGGCTGGAAGGGTTACATCAACGATCCGCGCCTCGACGGCAGCTTCCGCATCAACGAAGGGCTGCGCGCCGCGCGGCAACTGCTGCTCGACATCAACGCGCTGGGCCTGCCCGCGTCGACCGAATTCCTCGACCTGCTGAGCCCTCAGTACATCGCCGACCTGATCGCGTGGGGCGCGATCGGCGCGCGCACGACGGAGAGCCAGAGCCATCGCCAGCTCGCGTCGGGCCTGAGCTGCCCGATCGGCTTCAAGAACGGCACCGACGGCGGCGTGCAGGTCGCGTCCGACGCGATCGTCGCCGCGGCGGCGAGCCATGCGTTCATGGGGATGACGAAGATGGGGATGGCCGCGATCTTCGAGACACGCGGCAACGACGATGCGCACGTGATCCTGCGCGGCGGCAAGAACGGCCCGAACTACGACGCCGAACATGTCGAGGCGAGCTGCGCGGTGCTGCGCAAGGCCGGCTTGCGCGAGCAGGTGATGGTCGACTGCTCGCACGCGAACTCGAACAAGTCGCACGACCGGCAGATCGACGTCGCGCAGGATCTCGCGCGGCAGCTCGCGCAGGGCGAGCACCGGATCGTCGGCGTGATGGTCGAGAGCCATCTCGAGGCCGGGCGCCAGGACCTGAAGCCGGGCGTGCCGCTGAAGTACGGCGTATCGATCACCGATGCGTGCCTGAGCTGGACGCAGACGGAGCCCGTGCTCGACGTGCTGGCCGAGGCGGTGCGGCACCGGCGCGTGTATTCGCGCAACGCGTGACGGGTGCTGCGTCATCGCGTCCGATGCAGCGTTTCGCGAGTGGCGCTAACATGATCCGGTGCGATGCGTCGTGCGTGAGCCGCCGCGCTTTACGCGGCGCATGCATGAAGGCGGCTTGGCCGGCCGCCGACACCGACAACAATTCACCGGAGTACATAACAGCATGGCTTTCTACAAGACCCTCATCGCAGCAACCGTCCTCGCCTCGAGCGTCAGCGCGCACGCGCAGATCGCGGGTGCGCAGCCGATCAGCGTGACCGTCGAGCAATCGCAGGCGCTGCTCGAAGGCTGGAGCGTGAAGAAGAGCGTGCTCGGCAAGGCCGTCTACAACGACGAGAACCAGAAGGTCGGCACCGTGCGCGACCTGATCGTCGCACCGGACGGCTCGGTGTCGGCGGCGATCGTGTCGGCCGGCGGCTTCCTCGGTGTGGCCGCACACGACGTCGCGGTGCCGATCGCATCGCTCGACGTGCGCAACGGCAACATCTACCTGCCGGGCGCGACGAAGGATGCATTGAAGGCGACGCCGGCGTTCCAGTACGCGAAGGTGCCGTCGCCGCCGAAGCCGAAGAAGCTCGACGACAAGCACTGAGCAGGCACTGATTTGCACGGCCCGGCGCGCGATGCGCCGGGCATCCCGCCTGCGCTCAGCCACTCGACGTATCGTCCGGTGGCGCGAGCGCCACGACGTGGCTGATGCCGTCGTGCGCCATCTTCGTATAAGGGCTGAAGCGCTCCGTATTGCGGACGAGTTCTTCCGCCACCGTGCGCTCGACGCCCGGCAGCCGCACGCGAATATTCGCGCTCAGCATGAACAGCCCATCCACCGGATCGCGGCAGAAGTCGACCGATGCGCAGACCGAAGCGCCGGCGATCGACACGCCGGCCCGCGCGGCGAGCAGGCTCAGCGCACCGTGAAAGCACGCCGCGTAGCTCGCGGCAAACAACTGTTCCGGGTTCGGGCCGTCGCCCGGCCCGCCGAGCGCGGACGGCAGGCGCAGCGCCACATCGAGACGGCCGTCGTCGGAACGCGCGACGCCCGACGCGCGCCCATGCTCCGCCACCCCGCCCGTGACGGTCACGGTCGTCGAATACAGCGTCTGCGGTTCCTGCCCGCGATACTTGTCGAGCAGCGAGAGCGGCGGCGGGCGCAGCGGCGTCATGGCGTGCGTGATCCTGCGGTGTGGCTCAGCGCGCGGGCTGGCTGTTGCGGAGCCACGCGTCGAAGGTCGTCGTACCGAGGCGCGCGCCGGGCCCGGGGACGAGCGTGTCGTCCTGGAGCATCGCGCCGAAGTAGTCGGCGCCCGCGTCCCTGACCACCGTGCGCGGGTCGTGCGTGACCTTCAGGAAGTGTTCGACCAGATCGGCGATCCGCACCCGATCGGGGCCGCTGATTTCGGCGATGCCGTTGCGCGGTGCGTCGAGCGCGACATCGGTGACGGCGGCCGCGACGTCGTCCGATGCGATCGGCTGGAAGAGCGCGGTGGTCTGCCGCGTGGTGTCGCCTTCGGCGCTCGCCTGCGCGATCGCGCCGACGAATTCGAAGAACTGCGTCGAGCGCACGATCGTGTACGGCACGCCTGCTGCGCGGATCAGGTCTTCCTGAATGATCTTGCCGCGGAAATACGCGCTTTGCTGCAGGCGGTCGGTACCGACTACCGATAGAGCGACGTGATGACGCACGCCCGCCGCGCGCTCCGCGGCGAACACGTTGCGTCCCGACGTCTCGAAGAATGCCTTCACGGCGGCTTCCTCGAACGACGGCGAATTCGCGAGATCGACCACGACGTCCGCGCCCGCCAGCGCGTCGCCCAGTCCCGCGCCCGTGATCGTATCGACACCTGTCGACGGCGCTGCCGCAACGGCGTCGTGGCCGCGCGCGATCAGGTTCCTGACGACTTTACTGCCGATAAGGCCGGTACCACCAATCACGACGATCTTCACGATTGCTCTCCTTGAACGGGCGCGCGAGATGCGCGCCGCTTGAAACGGTTGAAGCCGGCGCGCATCGCATTCGCGCGCGTGCGCCGGCACCTTGCCGAATGGCGTACCTCGATGCCCGTACGCCGTTCGATCAGCCCGCATCGTAGGCAGATGCCGCGCGATCCGGTAGAGCCCCGCAGGTGCTCACGATGTTGTTTCGAATGCATCAATCGACCGTCTCCAGCGGCGCTGTGGTCGTCATCGTGGTCATCGTCGTCAGGCACTGCAGGTCGCGCGCGCGCGTCTGTTCGATCATGTAGTCGATGAACACGCGTATGCGCGTCGGCAGGTGCTTGCGGCTGAGATAACAGAGATAGTGGCCGCCGTCGTCCGGCGCGTGCTGGCCGAGGCAGCTCACCAGTTGCCCGTCGGCGAGCAGGTCGCACACCTGGTACGCGGGCAGTTGCGCGATGCCGAGTCCGTCGAGCGCCGCGCGTACGACCAGATCCATGTCGTTGAAGGTGTGATGCGCGGCGAGCTGGCGCTGCTGCGTCAGCCCGTCGATCTTGAATTCCCATTCCGTCACGCGGCCCGACGCGGTGCGCAGGTTGATGCAGCGATGCTGCGCAAGCTCGTCCACGTGACGCGGCAAACCGTGCCGGTGCACGTACGACGGTGACGCGCAGACGATCATCTGCATCGGAATCAGCTGGCGCGCGACGATCGCGCTGTCCTCCATGCGGCCGTCGCGAAACGCGACGTCGATGCGGTCGGCGGAGAAATCGGCCGGACGGTCGTTCAGCAGCAGTTCGAGCGTGATGTCCGGATACAGCGCGTGGAAATCGCGCAGCAACGGCGCGATGATCTTGCGGCCGAAGCCGGGCGTCGAGCCGATCCGCAGATGTCCGCTCGGCGGGCCGCTGCGCAGCTCGCGCATGTCGTCGAGCGCCTGCGCGAGATGTTCGATGCCGGGCCGGCAGTTTTCATAGAAGAGCTCGCCTTCGCGCGTCAGCGACATGCTGCGCGTCGTGCGCTGGAACAGGCGCGCGTCGAGCCGGTCCTCGAGCCTCTGCACGTGGCGGCTGACCGACGAGCGGCCGACGCCGAGGCGATCGGCGGCACGGGCGAAGCTGCCTTCGGTGACGACAGCCATGAAGGTGACCACGCCGGCGTAGCAGGTCGAGAAGCTGCGTGCAAACGGATCGTCGGCGTCAGGGCGGCGAATGGAAGTATCTGACATGGAGGCGCTGGAATCGTGGTGTCCATATACGACTAGACGTTTCAGCACTGCCGCCTGTGACATCGTCCGCCGCATTTTTTAAAGAAGGGACGCGGTGGCGGGCGGGCAGGTTATTTTTCCGGCACGAGCACGGGCGCACCCTTGTCCTTCAACAGCAGCACGATGAACTTCGCGGGTTTCGTGCTGCTCGCGTTGCGCCCGACCGTGTGCAGGTCGTCCGGCCTCTCATGGAACGTCTGGCCCGGCTTCAGCGTGACGGGCTCGCCGCCCTTCACCTGCATCACGATCGAGCCTTCCAGGACATAGACGAACGCATCGGCGTGGTGTCGGTGGACGGGGTCGACCGCGCCGGGCGGATATTCGACCGAGATCATCTGCGCTTCCTTGCCCGGGTATTCAGTGAGCGGCTTCGTCATCAGCGGGGTGACGATGGCGGAAGGCGCCGCATGGACGGCGCCGGCGGTAGCGGCCGCGACGAAGAGCGCAGACGCGATGGCATGTTTCAAGCGAATCATCGGATGGATTCCAGTGATACCGCCGGCAGGCAGCCGGCGGCGAAGGAGGGAGGCGGCCCGTCGCCGGGCGCGGGCGTCAGGCGAGATTCGCCTTGTCGAGGCCGTAGGCCTTGTCGGCCGAACCCGGTGCGGTCCGGAACGCGACATTGGCGCGGTTCCAGCCGTTGATCGCCATCACTTCGAACGTCAGGTCCGACAATTCCTTCTCGGAGAGCTGGCCGCGCACGCGATCGTAGACGTCGTCCGGCACGCCGTGCTCGGGCAGTTTCGTCAGCACTTCGGTCCACGCCAGCGCGGCCCGCTCGCGCGGCGAGAACAGCGTCGATTCGCGCCACGTCGCGAGATGGTGAAGGCGCAGTTCGCGCTCGCCGTGAAGGCGAGCCTCCTTCACGTGCATGTCGAGGCAGAATGCGCAGCCGTTGAGTTGCGACGCGCGCGCCGACACGAGATCACGGATCGATTCCTCGATCGCGCTGCTGCGCAGCAGGTTGCTGAGTTCGAGGAATTGCCTGAACAGCTCCGGCGATTGATGCATGTAGTTGAGACGCTGCGTCATGATTTCTCCTGGCGACGAAGAGGCTTGCCCGCGCTCGGCGGGTGTCATGGGGCGGCAGGGCGCCGCGCGAAATCATCTTAGGAGCGCGTGGCGGCGCGCGGTAGCCACGCGGAGGGACGCATCGTGTTGCGCGCGCTGCACCAATGCCGCATCGAGCGGTGCACGGCGCGCGCTTCGCGCTTGAGGCGGTCGATCGTCAGGCGCTAGCCGGCACCGCACACGGCTGCGATGCGCGCGAGCTTGTCGGGGTTGCGTTGCACGAGAATCCGGACGATGCGCGTGCCGTCCGTTTCGAACGCCATCGCGGATTCGAGCTGACCGGCGATGAAGCGAAGCATCGCCCACTCGTCGTTCAGCACGGCCGGACGCATTTCGACGCCGCTGCCGCAGCGCAACCACGTCGCGTAGAACAGTTGTGCGATGCGGCGACCGCCGACCATCGGTTTCGGGAAACTCTGGACCTTGCCACCGCCGTCGCCGATCAGCATCGCGTCTTCGGCGAGGAGCGCCTGGATCGACGGAAAATCGCCTTGCGCGAGCGCATGCGAAAAGGTCTGCAGCAGTTGCCTGTGCGTTTCACGCGGCACGATGTGGCGCGGCCTGTCGTCGTCACGCAACTGCGCCTTCGCGCGGCTGACGAGCTGCCGGCACGCGGCTTCGGATTTGCCGATCGCGTCGGCAATCTCGTCGTAGTCGGCATCGAACACTTCGCGCAGCAGAAAGGCCGCGCGCGCTTCCGGCGTCAACCGTTCGAGCAGCAGCAGGTACGCGACCGACACGTCGTTCGCGCGCTCCGTCATTTCCTCGGGCGTCGCAGGCGATTCGCCGAGTTCCGGCTCCGGCAGCCAGATACCCGTGTAGTGCTCGCGGCGGATCTTCGCCGCGCGAAGGCGGTCGATCGACGTCCGGGTCGTGACCGCGACGAGCCATGCCTCGGTATTCTCGATACTGTCGCGCGCCGCTTCGTGCCAGCGCAGCCACACGTCCTGCACGATGTCTTCGGCGTCCGCGACGGAGCCGAGCATCCTGTACGCGATCTTCTGCAGGCGTGGGCGCAGCGCACGGAAAGTCTGTGCGTCGTCGGTCATGGCAGCCACACCCCGCTGAACCCGAACGTAACCGGCCCGCTGAGGAGCACATTGCCGGTGCCGTTCCATTGAACGGTGACGTCGCCGCCGTCGCACTCGACCCGCACGGTGTCGTCGAGCAGCCCGCGCCGGATGCCATTGACGACCGCCCCGCACGAACACGATCCCGAACCGAGCGGCACGCCGCCGCCGCGCTCCCAGATGCGCAGGCGAATGTGCGTGCGATCGATGACCTGAACGAAATGCACGTTGGTTTTCTGCGGAAACAGCGGATGCGTCTCGATGGCCGGGCCGAGCGCCGCGACATCGATCGCGCGGAGATCGTCGACGAAGAACGTGCAATGCGGATTGCCCATGTTGCAGGCGGCCGGCGCGCCGGGCAGCGGCAGCGCGAGGGTGTCGAGTGCTTCGGCGGCCGGCACGTCCTGCCAGCCGGTGAGCGGCCTGCCCATCTCGACGGTGATGAGCCCGTTCGCGTCCGTCGAGCACACGAGATACCCGCGGGGAGTCCGCAGCACGAGCGACGCCATGCCGGTTTCCCGCATCAGTTGCCACGCGACGCCGCGCGTCGCGCTGCCGCAGGTGTCGAGCGGTGAGCCGTCGGCGTTCCAGAACGCGACGCGGGCCGCCGCGTCGTCGCAGTCCGACACAACCGCGAGCTGGTTGAAGCCGATCCCGCGCTTTCGGTCGCCCATCTGCCTGGCGAGGCGGCCGTCGATCGCGTGTGTGGTACGGCGCAGGTCGACGATCGCGAAGTCGTCGCCGTTCGCGTGCATTTTCTGAAATCCGATCGGCATGGCGGTTCCGGAATGGAGGCAGGCGAACACTGTACGTGGCTCACCGCTCGCGATCAATCGCCGCACGATGTCGTGCATGCGTCGAGCATCTACGTAATTCTACGTAGCCCCGCATACGTAGTTGTCCGCTTGTAAGCGGCCCCGGTCGCGCGGAATACTACGGCCCATCGCCCCGGCCTCAGCGAGACCGTGGCACGACGCATCGACGTCACGCGTGTGCGGCATCCTCGCCGCATGCCATCTAAAACCACATTGGAGACCAGGAGACGCCATGAATCGGGCTTCCAGTACCCTGCTCTGGATCGCAGTCGCGCTGCTCGGCGCGTTCTCGTTCGGCACGATCGCACTCGCACATGGCGAGCGCGTCAGTGCCCTCTGGATCGTGATCGCCGCAGTCTGCGTGTATCTGATCGCGTATCGCTTCTACAGCCGTTTCATCGCCAGCAAGGTCATGCAGCTCGACGGGCTGCGGATGACGCCGGCCGTCAAGTACAACGACGGCCTCGACTACGTGCCGACCAACAAGTACGTGCTGTTCGGCCATCACTTCGCCGCGATCGCCGGTGCCGGCCCGCTCGTCGGGCCTGTGCTCGCCGCGCAGATGGGCTACATGCCCGGCATGCTGTGGATCCTGGCCGGCGTCGTGTTCGCCGGCGCGGTGCAGGACTTCATCGTGCTGTTCATCTCGACGCGCCGTGACGGCCGCTCGCTCGGCGATCTCGTCAAGATGGAGCTCGGCACGGTGCCTGGCGTGATCGCGCTGTTCGGCGCGTTCCTGATCATGGTGATCATCCTCGCGGTGCTCGCACTGATCGTCGTGAAGGCGCTGACGAATTCGCCGTGGGGCACGTTCACCGTCGCCGCGACGATTCCGATCGCGCTGTTCATGGGCGTCTATACGCGCTACATCCGTCCGGGCCGCATCGGCGAAGTGTCGATCATCGGCTTCGTGCTGCTGATGGCGTCGATCGCGTTCGGCCAGCACGTGCACGATTCGCCGACGCTCGCCGCTTGGTTCACGTTCACGGGCACGCAGCTCACGTGGATCCTGATCGGCTACGGCTTCGTTGCATCGGTGCTGCCGGTGTGGCTGCTGCTCGCGCCGCGCGACTACCTGTCGACGTTCCTGAAGATCGGCACGATCCTCGGCCTCGCGATCGGCATCTTGGTCGTCGCGCCGGAGCTGAAGATGCCCGCGCTGACGAAGTTCGTCGACGGCACGGGCCCCGTGTGGTCGGGCGGCCTGTTCCCGTTCCTGTTCATCACGATCGCGTGCGGCGCGGTGTCGGGCTTCCACGCGCTGATCTCGTCGGGCACGACGCCGAAGCTGATCGACAACGAAACCAACGCGCGCTTCATCGGTTACGGCGCGATGCTGATGGAATCGTTCGTCGCGATCATGGCGCTGGTCGCCGCGAGCGTGATCGAACCGGGCATCTACTTCGCGATGAACGCGCCGGCCGCCGTGCTCGGCTCGACGCCGGAAGCGGTGGCCAACACCGTCACGCAGTGGGGCTTCGTGCTGACGCCTGACATGCTGACGCAGACCGCGAAGGCCGTCGGCGAAACGACGATCATCGCGCGGGCAGGCGGCGCGCCGACGCTGGCCGTCGGCATGGCGCACATCCTGCACCAGGTGATCGGCGGTGAAGCGATGATGGCGTTCTGGTATCACTTCGCGATCCTGTTCGAGGCGCTGTTCATCCTGACGGCCGTCGACGCCGGTACGCGCGCGGGCCGCTTCATGCTGCAGGACCTGCTCGGCACGTTCCACCCGGCGCTCAAGCGCACCGAGTCGCTGCCCGCGAACCTGGTTGCGACCGCGCTGTGCGTGGCCGCGTGGGGCTACTTCCTGTACCAGGGCGTGGTCGATCCGCTCGGCGGCATCAACACGCTGTGGCCGCTGTTCGGCATTTCGAACCAGATGCTCGCCGCGATCGCGCTGGTGCTCGGCACCGTCGTGCTGTTCAAGATGAAGCGCGAGCGCTATGCGTGGGTGACGATCGTGCCGACCGTGTGGCTGCTGATCTGCACGCTGACCGCCGGCTGGCAGAAGATTTTCGACGCGAACCCGAAGGTCAGCTTCCTCGCGCACGCCGCGAAGCTGCAGGCCGCGGTGGATGAAGGCAAGGTGCTCGCGCCGGCGAAGTCGATCGCGCAGATGAAGCGGATCATCTTCAACGACTACATCGATGCGGCGCTGGCCGGCCTGTTCATCTTCGTCGTCGTGAGCATCGCGGTGTACGGCGTGATCGCCGTGCTGCGCGCGCGCCGCGAGTCGAGGCCGACCGTGCGCGAGACGCCGTACGAAGCGATGCCGGCCGCGCAGGCGCTCGGCAGCGGACGTTAAGGGGAGGCCGCGATGTTCAGCGATCTTGGCAGCGACCTGCGCAGCGCGGGGCGTTACCTCGGGCAGGCGTTGCGGCTGATGGTCGGCCTGCCCGACTACGACACCTACGTCGCGCACATGCGCGAGACTCATCCGGACCGCGAGCCGATGACGTACGAGGAATTCTTCCGCGAGCGTCAGAATGCGCGGTACGGGTCGGGAGCAGGGAAGTGCTGTTGAACCGCACCGCTACCGCGGTTCGGTGATCGACAGGGAAGCGCCGCGAAGGATTTCGCGGCGCTTTTTCTTTGGCGGGCCGGCGGTGCGCATGCGGCGGGGATCGCCGCGCCGTTTGCCGGTGCGCAGCGCGGCAACGGCCGGCGGCCGGTATCATAGGGTTCATTATTCCCGATGGACCCGCAGGAGAACACGTCGTGCATGTCGGTGAGCGTTTCAACAGCATTTCCCATCTCGTTGGCGCGGTGCTGTCGGTGGTGGGTCTCGTGGCGCTCGTGACGATGGGCGCGCTCGAAGGCGATCCGTACAAGGTGGTGAGCTTCAGCGTGTACGGCGCGATGCTGATCCTGCTCTACGCGATCTCGACGCTTTACCACAGCGTGCGCAGCCCGCGCCTGAAAGCCATTCTGCAGAAGTGCGACCATTCGGCGATCTACCTGCTGATCGCCGGCAGCTACACGCCGTTTACGCTCGTCACGCTGCGCGGCCCGTGGGGCTGGTCGCTGTTCGGCGTGAGCTGGGGGCTGGCCGTGTTCGGCATCGTGCAGGAACTGACGCTCGGGCGGCGCACGCGCATGCTGTCGATGATCCTGTACGTGGCGATGGGCTGGCTCGCGCTCGTCGCGGTGCGTCCGCTGATCCATGCGCTGCCGCCGGTCGGTACCGCGTGGCTCGTGGCCGGCGGCCTGATCTACAGCGCGGGGATCTACTTCTTCATCAATGACGAGCGAATCCGCCACGGGCACGGTATCTGGCACCTGTTCGTGCTGGCCGGGAGCCTGTGCCAGTTCGTCAGTGTCGCGATGTATGTCGCGTGAGTGGCGTGCTGCACTGATCCCGAGGCGATGAGCAGCCGGCGCGTCTGCCACGGCATGCTCTAGCGGCGCGTGGCGGTTCGCAGGTGCGCGGCCGGTTCGCCGGTTGCCGGTGTCGGCCGCGTGGTGATCCACCATGTCGCCGCGGCGAGTGCCGACAATCCGGTCGCGATGCCGAGCGCCACCCGCATCGCCGCCGGAAACGGCTGCAGCGTCGCGATGCACGCGCCGAAGATCGCCACACCGAGCGCCGATCCGCTCTGCCGTGCGGCGTTCAGCGCGGCCGCCGCCACGCCGGCGCGGCGCCGGTCGATCGTCCCGAGCGCCGGCGACGTCGCGGCCGGCGAGATGAATCCCGATGCGAAGCCGATCGCGAGCATCGGCGCGACGGCGAGCCACGCGGGCGTCGTCGCACCGATGCCCGTCATGCCGAGCGCGCCGGCCGCATAGAGCGCGAACGCCGCGCACATCGAGCCGCGCGCGCCGAAGCGCGCAACCAGCTTGCCCGAACACAGTCCGCCGAGCGCGACCATCGCCGTCATCGGCAGGAACGCGAGCCCCGTATCGAGCGGGCTCGCGCCGCGGATCTGCCGATAGAACAGGCTGAGCACGAACAGCAAGCCGTAGAACACGAACGCCGACGCCATCGACACGAACGTGGATCCGGCGAACAGCCGGTTGCGGAAGAACGCGAGCGGCAGCATCGGTTCGCGGTGCCGCGCTTCGATCGCGATGAACGCGACCCACGCGACGACGCTCGTCACCGCCCCGCCGATGATCGGCACCGAGTGCCAGCCGAGCGACGGGCCTTCGATCAGCGTGCCGATCAGCGCCGCGATCGCGACGATGGCCGTTGCCTGGCCGCCCCAGTCGAAATGCCGCGATCCGTCGCCGTCGGCGCGTGCGACCGTGCGGGCGAGCCAGATGCCGGCGAGCCCGAGCGGCAGGTTCACGAAGAAGAGGCTGCGCCACCCGAATAGATGGATCAATACGCCGCCGATCAGCGGGCCCGACGCCATCGCGATGCCGCCGCAGCCCATCCACAGGCTGATCGCCGACGCGCGCGCGGCCGGTTCGGAGAATGCGCGGTTGAGCAGCGCGAGTGAGCAGGGCACCAGCATTGCGCTGCCGACGCCTTGCAACGCGCGGGCGACCGCGAGCGCCGGGAGGGTCGGCGCGACGCCGCACAGCGCCGACGCAGCGACGAATACCGCGAGCCCCGCGATATAGACGGTGCGGTCGCCGAGCCGGTCGCCGAGCGTGCCGCCCGTCATCAGCAGACTCGCGAATGCGAGCGTGTACGCGTTCACGATCCACTGCAGGCCGGCTACGTGGCTGCCGAACGTGTGGGCGATGTCGGTGAGCGCGACGTTGACGATGGACGCGTCGAGCAGCACGAGCGTGTAGCTCACGCAGGTCGCGGCGAGCACGCGGCGGGCCATGGCACGGTTCGGTACGGCGGCCGTCATGCGCGGTCGCGTGCCGGCGTGGCGGCTTGCAGTGCGAGAAAGCCGACCCATCCCCAGTACACGCGATGATGCGCGATCAACCCGTCGCGCAGATCCATCATTTCGACGAGATCGACCTGGTCGCCGTCCGGCGTGGCGCGCGGATATTCCCACGTGAGCTGGCGCCCGTTCGAGAAGAACTGCCCGGTGCGGTACCAGCGCCCGAGCCTGTTGCCCGGATTGCGCAGGCCGGCCGCGAAGAATGCGCCGATCGCGGCCTTGCCGTGCAGTACGCCGGAGCCATGATCGGGCAGCGTGACGACGATCAGCGGCGTTTCGAGTACCGCATCGTCGGCATACAGCGCCATCAGCGCATCGACATCGCGCGCGACCACGGCCGCGTGCCAGCCTTCATAAATGTGCCGGGCGTCGGCGTTGGCGTGTGACATGGCGGGTTCCCGGAAGCATCGATAACGGAACCCACTGTATGGGCGCGCCGCCTCGAGACGTTTCACGTCAACCCGAAACGTGGATGTCGCCGCGGCGCAGGCGGCCGCGTGCGCCGTTATCCGGCCAGCGCGTCGAGGTTCAGCACATACGATTTCCCGATCCACACTGCGCAATCGCGATGGTCGCGCAGTTCGTCGTTCGTATTCGGATGCAGGAAGATATCGAGCGCACCGTGATTCAGCACGAGCCACGGCACGATGTCGTCGAAGCGCGTGGCGTCGAACGCGATCTGGTACGACCAGGCCGGGTGCGGGCCGACGAGGCGTTCATGAAAGCGGCCGAGTTCGATGACCGCGCCGAACCGTTCGTCGACGACCTGGCGAAACGCCCAGGCCGCGTCGCGGCTGGCCGCATCGAAATAGACGTGCGCGTGCCAACTGTGGATGGCGGTGGTGTCGAGGGCAGCCATGGAAGGACTCGATAAAAATGGGAATGCATGAGATGCCGTGCGAAACGGCCGATGCGTGATTATCGCGCGTCCTTGCTGTGCATGTCGTGTCGCTATCCGGCTATCCGGACGCGATGACTTGTCCTGAATCACAAGAATCGTTCGATTCGATCAAGCCGGGGCTTGAGGTATCCGCACGCGCGATATCACGCCGGAAGCCTTGTCGGCAGGTACGCCAGCCGCGATCGCACCGGCAACACGTCATTTCGAAAATTGAAAAAGCGCTGCGTGCGCTGCTTCGGATCGTCTGAACAAATGCGATCAGGGCGTTGAATGAATTAAAGAAATTCCTGTTTGGCGGGATTCGCGCGTGACGCGGTTTGCACGCCGGATTTCGAAGCCGAAAATATCAATTGCGGAATCGGCTATTCAAGCGGAAAGCGGCGCGTCATACGATGGTTTCAACGCATCGTCGAACACGATCGATGCGGGGACAACCACCTGGAGGCCACTATGCGATCCCTCGTTCCCGTTGCTGTACTTTCCTGCGCACTCGTTGCGCTGCCTGCCGTCAGTTTCGCTCAGTCTGCCGTAACCGACGGCGCATCGAATGCCTCACTGTCGAGCTGGTGGGCGGCGCGTGCCGAAACCGACGCGCAACTGATGCAGATGACGCGCGCTGGTTATCGCGCGACGTCGGCCGGCAACCAGAACTATCCGCTCGCGATGCAGCGTGCGCTCGAACGTGTCCACAACCCGGTGCCGGACCGGTCGCGCGAAGAGCGGGCCGAGATGGAAGCGCGCGCCGCGCGCGACGTGCAGGGCGGCCATCCGGTCAAGGCGTTCTTCGTGAAGACCGCGTACTACCTGAAGGGCGAGAACACGTTCTGATGCAGGAGACGAGCATGGCCTGCACGATCCGATTTGCCGGCGTCGTGCGCGCGTCGGCGCCGCGCCGGCTGCCGGACGCGCGAGCGACGCAACGGCGGAACGATGGGCACGGCGCGCGGCGTCGTGCGAAGCCCCCGCGCCATGCGCGCCGTGACGCCGTTGCGTGCCGCATCGCATGGCCGGCTTTCGAGGCGCGCGATGTGCCCGCCGACGGGAGCCCATCATGAAGGGCTCCCGGAAGAACCGTCGCCACGTGCCGCTGACCCGCGAGTGGCTGCTGCCGCTGCCGCCCGCGCATGCACGCGACATCTCGCTGAAATGCCACATGGCGCTCGTCGCGCTGCGTGGCGGGCATGGCAACGAGGCGCTGCTGATGCGCTTGCGCACGAGTGTCTACCTGGTGTTCCTGGCGCTCGACGATGCGGTGTGCGCGGACGCGGACATCGACCTGTGCGTCGACGCGGAGCGCGCGCTCGATGCGGGCGTGGCGCGCGCGGCACAAAGCGGCGCATGGACGCTGCACGACGACGAATGCGCGGTACTCGAGCATGTGCTCGCGGCGAACGACACGTGCGTCACGACGCTCACGCGGCATCGGCTGGCCGAGCTGTGGGAGCACGTCTGCACGTTCGCATCGAGCGGCCAGCCGGCGCTCGTCGCGAGCGCGGCGGAGAGGATGCGCATGCACATGGCCGAATCGCTTGCCGCGTAGCGTCGCACCGGTTTCGCAGGGAGGATGGAGGAGACAGGGCCGGCCGCCGCAACCGCGCTGCTTCGGCGATTGCGCTGCCGTCGCGGTCATACGGTGACGGCGAAACGCGACGCAAAACCCCGGCCCAAAACAAAAGCGCCACGGAGCGGACTCCGTGGCGCTTCATTATTTGCCGCCGGCGCGGAGGCATGGCCCCCGCGTGGCGAAACGCGCTTAAGCGGCTGCTGCCGGCTTCGCAGCCTTCTGCAGCTTGCCCTTGCCGGCGCGCTGGATTTCCTCGAGCTTGATCTCGACGTGACGCGAGAACACGTACTCGGCCGGGCGCTGCTTGTCGATCGGAATGTCCGGTGCGAACGGGCCGTCGGTCTTGATGCCCTTGCGGCTCACGGCGAACGCCTTCAGCGGATGCGCCATCGTGTCCATCACGGCGGTCGCTTCGAAGCCGCAGTGGACCATGCAGTCCGCGCACTTCTCGTAGTTGCCGACGCCGTAGTTGTCCCAGTTCGTGTCTTCCATCAGTTCCTTGAAGGTCTTCACGTAACCTTCGCCGACCAGGTAGCACGGCTTTTGCCAGCCGAACACCGTACGCGCCGGGTTGCCCCACGGCGTGCACTTGTACGTCTGGTTGCCGGCCAGGAAGTCGAGGAACAGCGACGACTGGCTGAACGACCAGCGCTTGCCGCCTTCGCCGCGCTTCAGGATCTCGCGGAACAGGTTCTTCGTCTTGTCGCGGTTCAGGAAGTGCTGCTGATCCGGCGCGCGTTCGTACGCGTAGCCCGGCGACACGGTGATGCCGTCGACGCCGATCGGCTTCAGCGTGTCGAAGAACTTCGCGACGCGTTCCGGCACGGCATCGTTGAACAGCGTGCAGTTGATGTTCACGCGGAAGCCGCGGCGCTTCGCTTCCTTGATGGCCGCGACCGCCTTGTCGTACACGCCTTCCTGCGACACCGAGTGGTCGTGCGCCTGCTGGTCGCCGTCGAGGTGGACCGACCAGACGAAGTACGGGCTCGGCTGGTAGTCGTCCATCTTCTTTTCCATCAGCAGCGCATTCGTGCAGAGGTAGACGAACTTCTTGCGCTTCATGATGCCGCGGACGATTTCCGGCATTTCCTTGTGCAGCAGCGGCTCGCCGCCTGCGATCGACACGATCGGTGCGCCGCACTCGTCGACCGCTTCCAGGCATTCCTGGACGGACAGACGCTGGTTCAGGATGGGATCCGGGTAATCGATCTTGCCGCAGCCGTTGCACGCGAGGTTGCAGCGGAACAGCGGCTCGAGCATCAGCGCGAGCGGATAGCGTTTGTTGCCGGACAGGTGTTGGCGCGTGATGTACGCGCCGACGCGGACTTGCTGGAGCAGCGGAATAGACAAGAGATGTCCTCCTTAAACTTCGCGGGCGACAGCTTGCGTGAGCTTCGCCGGCAGCTTGAATTCGACTTTTTCCTCACGGCCCGCCATCGTCGTGACGTCGACGGGCCCCAGCGCGCGCAACGCGCCGATTACATCTTCGACCATTTCCTCGGGCGCGGACGCCCCGGCGGTCAGCCCAACGGTCTTCGCATTCGCGAACCATTCGGCCTTTACTTCCGAACCGTCGGCGACGAGGTAGCTCGGCACACCGCTTTCGGTGCCGATCTCGCGCAGGCGGTTCGAGTTCGAGCTGTTCGTCGCACCGACCACGAGCAGCACGTCAACCTGTTCGCTCAGCTCGCGCACGGCGGCCTGGCGATTCTGCGTTGCGTAGCAGATGTCACGCGTGTCCGGGCCGACGATGTCGGTGAACCGGCGCTGCAGCGCTTCGATGATGCCACGTGTGTCGTCGACCGACAGCGTGGTCTGCGTAATGTACGCGACCGGCGTGTCGACGGGCAGCGTCAGCGTATCGACTTCGGCTTCGCTCTGCACGAGGATCACCTCGGCCGGAATCTGGCCGATCGTACCCTCGACTTCCGGGTGGCCCGCATGGCCGATCAGGATCAGCCGGCGGCCCGCCGCGACGTACTGGCGGCCCTGCACGTGCACTTTCGTGACGAGCGGGCAGGTGGCGTCGAGCACGTCGAGCCCGCGCGTTTCCGCGTCGCGCTCGACCGTCTGGGCGACACCGTGCGCGCTGAAGATCGCGACAGCGCCGTGGGGCACCTCGTCGAGTTCCTCAACGAATCGGGCCCCTTTATTACGCAGATTTTCGACGACATGCCGGTTATGCACGATCTCATGACGCACATAGACCGGCGCACCGTGCTGTTGCAGCGCGCGATCGACGATCTCGATCGCACGGACAACCCCCGCACAAAAGCCGCGGGGCTGGGCAAGGATGACTCGCATAGGTGAGCGAACTCCGACGACAGACGCCGGGGTTCGAGGAGCTGGCACTCGCTCGCTCGCCCCGGCTTGATGTTATGAAGGCAGGAACGAACCGGCCGGCCAGGCCCCGGAACCCCGAATTAATCGCGCATTTTAACTCTATCGGCAAGTCCTTGCTCTGGTGCCGTATTTGCCGTGTTGCATTTGCGGGAGAGCCGCGTCGGCGCTGGCGCGCGCGGAACCCAGTAAACTATGTGGTTTCGCGGGCAGCCGCTCCGGCTGCCCGGCGTCGCGCTCATTTCAAGGCCATTCGATGACCGTCGATTCTTACGCGTATTGCCCGGCCGCCCGTGCGGTTTCGGGTGTTTTGTTCCTGACCCTGATTGATTCTGCCGATGCCGGCGCCCGGCAGGAGGCGTGCCGATGATGCTGGTTCTTGCTTTCCTGGTGTCCGGCCTGTCGCTGATGATCTGGATCGTGCTGCTCGTCGCGCGCGGCGGCTTCTGGCGCGCGGTGCGGTCGGGCTCGTCAATGGCGTGCTGATCGCGCGCTGGCGGATCAACTCGCTGATCGTCACGCTCGCGATGATGGAAGTCGTGCGCGGGCTCGCGTTCATCACGTCGAACGGCGACGCGGT